>CBJMQH010000277.1:0-7217 GCA_966431825.1 uncultured Trinickia sp. | reverse complement strand
ATCAACGATACCCCGGCTGCGCAGCCGGCAAGTGCCGAGCAGGCAATCAACGTGGTCATGCCACGCACTAATTGAGACTTCATCGAACTCCTCCGGCTTTCGCCGGCGCCCCGTCGCAAAAATGAAAAAACATGCTCTGCTCGTCCTGTCCGGCCGGATTGTACCGACTCGATTGTCATCTTGATGACATTCCCCGTTGCGCTCGATCAACAGCCTTCTGATTGGCAAATTTTGCCGCATCGCCGGCGTGCGGCGGCGTGCATTCGGAAATACTTTCTTCTGCTTCTTCCCTGACTCTTGCTTGACTCTTGCTTGACTTTTAGACAGCGGCTTGTCCGACTAGGCGCCTCTGTCGATTGGTTGATATCTCAGTTTGGCGCAATCCGAAGATCGCACGTAGAAGTTGAATTATGGAAAATTGGCCGGTACTATACGCGCGCACTCGCCGCAAAGCAAAGCTGCGGTTTCTCGTTTAATTAAATAAACCGCCTGGCGGTACCGAAATGATGAGGCAACGACTTTCTCAGTTTTCCGCGGCGGTGCTGCTCTGCGCCGTGTTTGCCGGCTGCGCTACGCAAAATCAGGCGGCGCAATCTCCGGAGGCATTCAATAAGGCACTGTCCGATGCCGACGCGGTGGCGAAGGGCGGCGATCAGAACCGTGCGCTCTCGCTCTACGAGCAGCTCACACGCGCCGATCCGACGCGTGAGGAGCCGTGGTCGCGCATCGCGCAGATCCAGTTTTCGCAAGGTCACTACGGCCAGGCGATCGTCGCTGCGCAGGAAGCCCTGCAGCGCGACCAGACCGATCGTCAGGCGAAGAGCGTGTTGGCCGTGAGCGGCCTGCGCGTGGCCACCGAATCGATCGGTCAGCTGCGCCAGGACGCGGCGCTGGCCGGCGACGCGAAGTCCGACGCGCAAGTGCTCGCGCATCAGCTGCGTGACACGCTGGGCCAGTCGGCGCTCTTCCCGGAAGACGAAGACAAACGCGTGCAGAAGCGCCGCCGGATCGTGCGCCGTGCGCCGGCCAAGGCGGCGGAAAAGCCGGCCGACGCCGCGCCGGCAGGCCAGGCGAGTGCGCAGCCTGCCGCACCGGCGGGCAAACCTGCCCAGTCGGGCGGTGCCGATCCCTTCAGTGCGCTTCGCTGATCGGTCCATTTGAACCTATTCTCTCCGGGGAGCCCACGATGGCGAAGAAGGAAAGCATTCAAAAGCGCCTGCAGAAGGTGCGCCCGCCGCGCGTCCAATTGACGTATGAAGTCGAGCGCGGCGACGCGATCGAAGTGAAGGAACTGCCGTTCGTGGTTGGCGTCGTCGCCGATCTCGCGGGCCAGTCCGAAATCGAGCAGCCGAAGCTGCGCGATCGCAAGTTCGTCAATATCGATCGCGACAATTTTGACGACGTCATGAAAGGCGTCGAGCCGCGCGCCGCGTTCCAGGTCAAGAACGAGCTGACCGACGCGGGCGGTTCGTTCGGCGTCGACCTGCGGTTCCGCTCGATGGACGACTTCGAGCCCGACAACGTCGTTCAGCAGATCGATCCGCTGCGGCGCCTGCTCGAGGCGCGCTCGAAGCTCGCCGACCTGCGCAACAAGCTGGCCGGCAACGACAAACTCGAAAGCCTGCTCGCCGACGTGCTCGCGAACACGCAGCAGTTGCAGACGCTCGCGGGCGAGACCGGTGCCACGGGCCACCAGGGCGCGGACGGCAGCGAGCCGGACGATGGCAAGCAAGGCGAATAAGAAGCGGGGCATCCAATGAACCAGAACACTGCCACGGCGGCCCTCGCCGCCACGAGCGCCGAAGCGCAAGCCGGCGCGGCCACGTCGCTGCTCGACCAGATCGTCGAGAAGAGCAAGGTTGCAAAATCGGAATCCGAGCACGCACGGGCGAAAGACCTGATCGGCGAGCTCGTGAATCAGGTGCTCGACGGCACCGTCGTCGTGTCCGACAACCTGGCCGCTACGATCGACGCACGGATCGCGGAACTCGATTCGCTGCTGTCGGCTCAGCTGAGCCAGGTCATGCACGCACCCGAATTCCAGCGCATGGAAGCCACGTGGCGCGGGCTCAACTACCTCGTGAAGGAAAGCAACACGGGGCAGACGATCAAGATCAAGGCGTTTCACGCGACGAAGCGCGAAATCGTGCGCGACTTCAAGGCGGCTGCCGAATTCGATCAAAGCGCGCTGTTCAAGAAGGTCTACGAAGAAGAATTCGGCACGTTCGGCGGTGCGCCGTTCGGCACGCTGATCGGCGACTTCGAACTCACGCGCCAGCCCGAGGACATGTACTTCATCGAGCAGATGTCGCACGTGGCCGCGGCGTCGCATGCGCCGTTCATCACGTCGGCTTCGCCCGAGCTGCTCGGTCTCGAATCGTTCGCCGATCTGGGCAAGCCGCGCGACCTCGCGAAGATCTTCGATACCGTTGAATACGCGAAGTGGAAGTCGTTCCGCGACGCCGAAGATTCGCGCTACGTCGGTCTGACGCTGCCGCGTGTGCTGGGCCGCCTGCCGTACAACCCGAAGGACGGCCTGATCGCCGAGACCTTCAATTTCGTCGAAGACGTCGACGGCACCGACCACAGCAAGTATCTCTGGTGCAACGCCGCCTGGGCGTTTGCGGCGCGTCTCACGGCCGCGTTCGACGACTTCGGCTGGTGCGCGGCAATCCGCGGCGTGGAAGGCGGCGGTCTCGTGGAAGACCTGCCGACGCACACGTTCAAGACGGACGACGGCGAAATCGCACTGAAGTGCCCGACCGAAATTGCGATTACCGACCGCCGCGAAAAGGAACTGAGCGACCTCGGCTTCATTCCGCTCGTGCACTGCAAGAACTCCGACTACGCGGCGTTCTTCGCGGCGCAGTCCGTGCAAAAGCCCAAGAAGTACAACACCGACAGCGCGAACGCGAATGCCGTGCTGTCGGCGCAGTTGCAGTACATTTTTTCCGTCTCGCGCGTGGCTCACTATCTGAAGGCCATGATGCGGGACAAAATCGGCAGTTTTGCATCGGCGCAAAACGTGGAGACCTTCCTCAACCGCTGGATTTCGCAGTACGTGCTGCTCGACGACAACGCCACGCAGGAGCAAAAGGCGCAGTTCCCGCTGCGCGAGGCGTCGATTCAAGTGGCAGAGATCCCGGGCAAACCCGGCTCGTACCGCTCGGTCGCATTCCTGCGGCCGCATTTCCAGCTGGACGAACTGTCGATCTCGCTGCGCCTTGTTGCCGACTTGCCCAAGCCGGCTGGCGCGTAAGCGACCAAAACAACATTTATTCCGAGTGCGTCCGGGCTCGTCCGGCCCGGCGCTACCTATAAACCGCTACCTGGGAGTCGCGTGAAATGAAGGACATTTACCTCAAGTTTGGCAATCCCGCCATCAACGGCGAATCCGCTGACAAGGATCACGCCAACTGGATCGAAATCGATTCGTGGGCACACAGCATCGTTCAGCCCCGTTCGGCAACGGCATCGACGGCCGGTGGTCACACGGCCGAGCGCTGCGAGCACTCGGACATGACGTTCACGAAGGACATCGACGTCGTGAGCCCGCTGCTCTATCAACACGCATCGGGCGGTACGACGTTCGATGAAGTGACGATCGACTTCATGCGTTCGGACGGCGAGGGCAAGCGCGTCAAGTACCTCGAAGTCAAGCTGAAGTACGTGATCATCTCGAGCATTTCGCCGAGCGTTGTCGGTGAAGGCCTGCCGACCGAGCAGTTCTCGCTCAAGTACGCTGCCGTGCAATGGAAGTACACGCAGCAGAAGATCGGCGGCAACCAGGGCGGTAACGCACAAGGCGCCTGGAGCCTGACGAAGAACGACAAGACCTACGCGGTCTAACGTTCGCCTCGCGCGTTTTCTTTTTTAGAAGCGTAATGAAGCGATTCGAACCGAGCTTGCTGGACAAGCTGTTCGACGACGACCCGCATACGCCGGCACCGGCCGCGATGCGGCAATGGTCGCTGGACGAGCTGAAAGGCCGCGTGGCGCGCGACGTCGAAGCGCTGCTCAACACGCGCATCGTCCTGACGGAGCCCGAGCTTGCCAAGCTGCCCGAGTGTCAGCGTTCGCTGCTCACTTACGGCCTCAACGATTTCGCAGGCTTGAGCCTCGTGAGCCACGACGATCGCACGTTTATCTGCGATTCGATCCGGCAAGCGATCGCGCGGCATGAGCCGCGCCTGCGCGACGTGATGGTCACGCTCGAGGTCAACACGCAATCGACGAGCGCACTCTATTTTTCGATTCGCGGGAAACTCGTCGTGCATCCGGCCGAAGAGCCGGTGAGTTTCGACGCGATGCTGCAAGCGTCCACGCTGCAATACTCGGTCACCGGCTCGCGCCGCGGTACCGACGCTGCGCGCGGCCGCGGGCGGGAAACCAGTCTCGGCTAAAAAGAGCGGGCACGCTCGGGGGATGTCGATGGAAGCGTTGCTGCCTTACTACGAGCGTGAGCTGGCG
The DNA here is from genome assembly GCA_966431825.1 of uncultured Trinickia sp. Lineage (GTDB taxonomy): Bacteria > Pseudomonadota > Gammaproteobacteria > Burkholderiales > Burkholderiaceae > Trinickia. The sequence continues at coordinate 2,747 of CBJMQH010000277.1, read as the reverse complement.
TTCTTGCGCCGCTACTCGCGCGAATTCGCCGAGCGCTATCCGAAGATCGCGGCGCGCCTCGCGCCGACGGGCGAGCATGGCGACGATCCGCACGTCGAACGGATGATCGAATCGTTCGCGCTGCTCGGCGCGCGCGTGCACAAGAAGCTCGACGACGAATATCCGGAATTCGCGGAAGCCCTGTTCGAGGTGCTCTATCCGCACTACCTGCGGCCGTTCCCGGCCTGCTCGATCGCGCAGTTCGGCGAGGCCGACGCGCACCGGCTCGCAACGAGCGTGACGTTGCCCCGCGGCACGGCGCTCACGACGCGCGAAGTACGCGGCGTGCGCTGCCGTTTCCGCACGAGCGCCGACGTGACGCTTGCGCCGGTGCGCATCGCAAGCGCACGCCATGTCTCGCTCGGCGAGCTCGGGCCGAACGCGGCCGTGCTGCCCGGCAATGCAGCGGCCGTGCTCTCGCTCACTTTCGAGACAACGGGCGAGCCCGACTTCACGACGCTCAAACTCGCTGCGCTGCGTGCCTATCTGCACGGCGAGCAGTCGTTCATCGCCGCGCTTTCCGATGCCCTTTTCGTCAATGCGCTGTCAGCTTACGTCGAAGTGGACAACGGACGGGGCCCCGGACCGTGGCGGCCGCTCGATGCGGTGCCGATCCACTCAGCGGGGTTCGAAGACGCGGAGCCGTTGATCGACTACCCGGCCAAATCGCATCCTGGATATCGGCTGCTCACCGAGTACTTCGCGTTTCCCGAGAAGTTCAACTTCGTCTCGTTCGACTTTGCCGCGTTGCGTGCGGTGACGGGCCGCTGTCGCCGGTTCACGCTGCACATCGTGCTCGGCGAATCGCGCAACGAGTCGAACACGGCGCGGCTCGTCGAAACGCTTGCCGCGCACCATCTGCGCCTGTTCTGCGCGCCGGTCGTGAACCTGTTCGCCCAGCGCGGCGAACCGATCCGCGTGAGCCACGAGGCCGCCTCGTACGCCGTGATCGGCGACGCGCGGAACGCTCACGCCTACGACGTTTATTCGATCGACGCCGTGCATCTCGTGAAGGAGCACGACGGCCGTCAGACGGTCTCGGAACTGCGACCGTTCTACTCGCTTCATCACGACGAGGCCGCGCGCACGGGCCGCTACTGGTATGCGCGACGTAATGCGTGGGTGGCGGAGAACAGCCCGGGCTACGAGACCGAGATCTCCGTCGTCGACACGGCGTTCGAGCCCGGCGATCCGCAGACCGATACGCTGAGCCTCGCGTTGACCTGTACGAACCGCAACCTGCCGTCGCGCCTCGCGATCGGCCTCGAAGGCGGAGACCTGTTTGCCGACGATGCCGATCTGCAAGCGCCGATCGCCATGCTTTGCCGGCCGACGCAGACCGTGCGCGTCGAGCGCGGCCCGGCCATGTACTGGCGGCTCGTCGCGCATCTGGCGTTGAACCACGTTTCGCTCGCCGCCGACGGCCTGGCCCCGCTCAAGGAATTGCTCGTGCTCTACGACGTGCGCCGCACACCGGTTTCCGCACGCCATATCGAAGGCATCGTCGGCATCGAGACGCGGCCGGCCGTGCATTGGCTGACGGGGGCGCCGTTCGCGACATTCGTGCGCGGCCAGGAGGTGCGTCTGACGTTCGACGAGACGCATTTCGTCGGCACGAGCCTTTCGACGTTCGTTCGAATGCTCGACACGTTTTTCGGACTCTATGTCCATTTGAACAGCTTCGTGCAGCTCGTGGCCCTGTCCAAGCGCACGGGCGAGGAGATCATGCGATGCAAGCCGCGCAGCGCCGAATCGACGTTGGCGTAGTGGAGCGGCTCCTCGCGGAGCCGTACCGCTTTCAGTTTTTTCAGGCCGTTCGCGTCCTCGAGCTCTGGTTCTCGCGCCATGCCCCGGGCCGCACAGCCGACGACGGCACCGAGCGCATTGCGTTCTGCAACTCGCTCGCGCTGACGTTTCCCGCGAGCGAGCTCGAACGCGCAGCAGCTTACGGCAATGGTGTCGGCATGCTCGACGAGGCGCCGGAAGTGGCCGTGGCCGTGGCCGAGAAGACGCTCTCGCGCGTGCAGCTGACGCCCGCATTCTTCGGGCTGCTGGGCGGGCAGGGTGCGTTGCCGCACCACTATAACGAGCAGCTGGCCGTGCGCGAGCAGATGCATCGCGACTACGCGGCGCGCGAATTTCTCGATGTCTTTTCGAATCGCGCGACGGCGCTGTTCTACGCGGCCTGGAAGAAGTACCGGTTGCCGCTTCAGTACGAACTCGATCACGACGAGCGCTACCTGCCGCTGCTGCTTGCGCTTGCCGGCGTGCCGGACGCGTCGACGCGCAGCACGCTGCAAGAGGGCGAAGGCGCGATCATCGACGAAGCGATCGCAGGCTATGCACTGCCCGTGCGACATGCGCCGATGTCGGCGGCTTATCTCGAGCGCACGTTGTCCGACTACTTCCGCGTACCGGTGCATGTCGAACAATTCGTCGGCAAGTGGTACGACGTGCCGGCGGAACGCACGACCTCGATTGGACTCGACAACGCGGTGCTCGGTGCGACGGCGCTCGTGGGCGAGCGCGTCTGGCAGCGCGACATGTGCGTGCGGCTCGTGCTCGGCCCGCTGAGGAAACGTGACTACGAGGCGTTTTTGCCCGGCGGTGCGCGCGCGATTGCGCTCGAGAGGATGCTGACGCTCGTCGCCGGCGCCACGCTCGAGTACGAGATCTCGCTCGTGCTGGCCCGTGCCGAGGTCGGCGCG
>CBJMQH010000276.1:0-7238 GCA_966431825.1 uncultured Trinickia sp. | reverse complement strand
GGCAAGTGGTCGAGGATGCCTTTACACATCGGTCGCCGCTGGAGGCAATGATTTTGAGTGCCCTCGCCGCGACCGCGACGATCAACATCAGTCGTATGGTGGGAGGCGGCGGTCAAATCGAGGTTGAGGCCAACGACGATCCCGGCAACCGGCACATCACGATCAGAGGCTACGAGACTCAGCAACGCGAAAACCAGATTGGCGTCGGCACGCTCTTCAAGGGCACACTCGTCGGACGCGGCTTTTCGTGGCTCTCGGGAAAATTCCAATTCACGCGCAACCACAACGACAAGGACGGGTTCGAATGGCGGTTCCCCGCACGTGAAGGGGAGTCGTTCGAGGAGCTCAGTGCACGCGTAGCCGAGGCGATGACGCAACTGCTCGATCGCGCGCCAGGCACATCGACAGCCGACGTGATGGCGCGCCTCGATCGTGACGTCGTTGTTTCTCCCGCGTCTGCCAAATCGACCACGATCGGCACGAACTTCCAGGCGGGTACGGTCGGCGCAGTCGAAATAACGGAGTTGCCGAGTTGGGCCGGGATTTCGCGTCCGCTCGGCCGTAGCGACACGCGTCGCACTGCACGGTCGAGCGGTATCGACAGCGAATACACGCGGGAACTCGCCGACAGCGTCAGCGCGGGGACGGCCTTCGCGGGGCAGACCGTTCCAAGATGGGGGCGCGAGATCGTGCATGGCCCGTTGGGCGAAAGCCAGCGGTCGTTCAATACGCCCTCATGGGTCTATCGGTTCGAGCGCGAGCAGCTGCCCAAATTCGTACAGAAGTTCGACACCGGGGCTTTGCCCAAGCTCGTGCGCAACATGGGCAAGCGGACACTCCAGATGAGTGTGCGGATAAGACGCGACGGGACGCCTGTCAGAATCACGCAAGTCGACAAGAAAGGCCTGGAGAAGCTGCAGGATACGTCCGGGATTACGCACGGCCTGCTGCCCGATACGCCTGTCGCGCTGCCCCCCGGCACCTCGACGGCGATCGTGACCCAAGAGCTGCAACCCGAGTCGCGTGCAGCATTCGGTATATGGGCAACAGCAAAGGAACTGGTTGACGCGGGCGGTGACCCTTCCGGGAAGTTCGCATTCGTGGCGCAAACCGCCCACAACGCGCTCGCGAACATCTTTGGAGGCGAGCAGGACTGGGCCCCGCCGACGGTGATCGAAGCGAGCGCAACGACCAGCCACCAGAGGACGGTCAGATCCAATACCGCGCCGTACCTGGGCAATGGCCAAGCAACAAGGGGCGTGAATGTGACGAACACGGTACCGATCCTCGGCGCGACCGAGCCCGAATCGCCGCCCGAGAAACCTCAACAGTCCTCAAATGCGCCGGGGTGATCAGATTTGTTGAAGATGTCTTCCATGCGGTTCTCTATATTGATGCAATGCGCTTGCCGTTCTCGGCGCACCGTTGCCGGGGCTTGGCACCGTCTCGCATGACCGTGGGGCATTTGTCATGCCTTGCGGCACAGGCGCCGAGCCCGCCGGCATCGGCACATCAAAGAGGATTGCACGATGTTCCCGGCTCTCTATTTTCCGCTGGTCGCTGCACAAAGCGTTCGATGCGCACCCGGGGCGTTCATCGACAAGGTACGCGAAGGAAATCTGCCGTCCGCCGGTAGCTACGCAAACCGTTGGGCCGAAGACGATCCGGCGAACGCCGACTTGCCTTGGTTGCTGCAACTGCATGCCGACATGCTGACGACGCTCGGCGTAGCAGACGAGGCCGAAGAGCAATATCGTCGGGCGCAAAAACTGATGCGTGCGCCGCGGCAGGTCATGCGCGCCGTATCGTGCCGCAATGCGGGCTGGCAAGCGATGTTCCGCTATCGGCTCACGACGGCGCTGTCGTGCTTCGCGCGCGTGCTGGAAGAAAGCGAAATCGATCCGCTCATTCAGTTCGACGCGCGCTTCGGCATCGTCTGCGCCCTGCACGAGCTCGGCCATCCGCGCGACGCGGCCACTGCGCTCGACGAACTGACAAGCCTTATCGAGGCACTGCCGCCCCAGGAAACGAACGACTGGCGGGAGATCGTCGCCGCCCTGCGCCTGGACATGGCCGTGCAACGCGAACTGCGCCAAGCGCCGGCGCTGTCCGATCACGCTTATTGGCACTCCGAAGCGCTTGACGGCAGCACGGCCGGCGGCGGTGTCGGCGAATCGATCTCGGCGTGCGAGGCCGCCGCGGCGCGTGTAAGTGTGCCGCTGTTGCGATACCGGCTCGAGTACTTGCTCGAGCTGCGCACGCTCGCCAACGGCGAGCGCGACGTGACCGAGGCGATCATGCGCCATCTGCAATGGGCTCAGCAGGCCGGTTTGCATGAGTATGGGCGCACGACGCGGCTTGAAGTGGTCATGGGTGCACTCGCCCGCTCGGCTGCGAACCTGGCCGAGACGACGCTCGAACCGCTGCATCGGATGGAACATGCAACGTCGACGAGTCATCGGCAGCTCGAATATATTTACTGCGTCTCGAAAGTACGCCAGGCACAAGGCCGCGTGCCTGAAGCGATGCAGCTCTACGGCCGCTATGCGTTGATCGCGATGCAATGCCTGCGTGCGGATGCGCATGCGATTGCGCCGTTCATGAACAGGACCGTACGGCGTGCCCCGCAACTCGACGACGTGGGCGCTCGTCTGCCCGCGAAATATCGTCGCGCCTACCGGTATCTGCAAGAGAATCTCGACCGCCCCGATTTGTCGGTGCGGGAGCTGGCGATCGAGATCGGTGTGACCGAGCGCGCGCTGCAGACGGCGTTCAAGAATTTCCTGGGCCTCTCGCCGACCGAACTGATCCGCCGCCAGCGCATGGAGCGCATTCGTGCCGAGCTCGAGGATCCGTACACGAGCGAGCGCAACATTCTGGGCGCAGCGAACAAGTGGGGGGTGCAGAACCGCTCGACGCTAGTTTCGAGCTACCGCAAGCAGTTCAACGAAGCGCCGTCCGAGACGCTCGAGCGATAGCTTCGCCTTTGCCCGCATCGGTTCGCACTGCGCATCGGGCGCGCTCGGCAGCTCGGGCAAGATCGCGGCATCGCGCCGTATTCCTTCGGCGCCGTCCTCACTGCGGTGGTCCGTTCCATGTTCATGTCCGATTTCGCTGCGCCCGCGCGTCCAGCAGGAACGTGCGGGTGCCTGCCCGGTACGATGCGCTCGCGCCATGCACGCTCGTTTGCGGCATGGGCCGCGCCGCTCGTCGCAGCGATGTTGTGCTGCGCACCGTTGCGCGCGCATGCCGTCGATTGCTTCGACGCCGCGGCGTCTTACCAGCATGTGAACCCGATGGTGCTGCGCGCGATCGCCTGGCAGGAGTCGCACAACCGGGCCGATGCGAAGCATGTGAATGCGAACGGCTCGGTGGACTATGGCGTCATGCAGATCAATACGATCCACCTGCCCGCGCTCGCGCGCTACGGCATCGATCGCGATGCGTTGATGTCGCCTTGCAAGAACATCTATATCGCCGCGTGGCAGCTGCGCAAACAGATCATCAAATACGGCAACACGTGGGCCGCCGTCGGGGCCTATCACTCGGCAACGCCTGCGCTGCGGGATCAATACGCACAGCAGATCGCGGCGATTTTGAGGCGCTGGGGCGTGCTGCCCGGCTCGCGCAGCATCGCGGACAGCGGTGCGACGCGGGCGTCGGTCGGCGCGATGGACTGAGCAAACGGCTAGCGGGGCTTGGCGCACATCGCGCGAACGGGCGGCTACTCGGACCCGAGTCAGACCCGATGCGGCGCGACAATCTCGAAGCTGGCGATGCGCCGATAGAGCGTCGCGCGCGAGATCCCGAGCGCACGAGCAGCAGGTCCAGCACGCCACTGGTGCTCGGTCAGCGCCTGCACGATCCGGGCACGCTCGTCCGCGGCGGCAACGGCGGGCCTCATACCGGCCTTCCCGCTCGCAGGAAAATCCGCTTCGAGCTGCGCACGAAACGCCGGCGAGAGATGCGCCTCGCCGACCACTTGCGATTCGCAGACGGCGCAGGCATAGCGCAGCACATGACGAAGTTGCCGGATGTTGCCGGGCCAAGCGAAAGCGCATAGCCGCTCCAGCAGCGCCGGATCGAGCGTCAGACCACGCGCCGCCGCGCCCGCCTCGTCATCGAACACGGCGGCGACAAGTTCGCGGATATCCGCACGCTCGCGCAGCGGCGGGAGGGTGAACGGCGCACCGCTCAAACGGTAATACAGGTCTTCTCGAAACCGCCCCTCTGCCACTCGCCGCTCGAGGTCGCGGTGCGTCGCACAGATGACGTCCAGATCGACGCGAATCGGTGCATGGCCGCCCAGCGGCACGACCTCGCCCTCGGCCAACAAACGCAGCAGCCGCGTCTGCATCTCGAGTGGCATATCGCCGATTTCGTCGAGAAAGAGCGTACCGCCGTCGGCGGATGCGATCTTGCCGCGCGCCCCGCGATTGCGCGCGCCGGTGAACGCACCCGGCACGTGTCCGAACAGCTCGCCCTCGATCAGGGACTCGGGAATCGCCGCGCAGTTGACAGCGACGAAGGGACGCCCCCGACGGCCGCCCGCCTCATGGATTGCGCGCGCAAAGACCTCCTTGCCTACACCGGTCTCACCACTCAGCAGGATCGGCAGGCGCTTGCCGGCAAGACGCAATGCCAGCCGCGCGTTCTGCGCAACGCGCCTGTCGCAGCTCGCCAAAAACGGGGCCATCGCATCCGGCGCTTGAGGCCCCTCGCTCCCGCGCCCGGCGCGCGCGACCACGACGGTCCGCGGCTCGGCCGCGATCGGTGCACGCACACGCACGTGGAGCGTTTCTCTGCCCGTTCTGCCGTTGACGGCGAGCACACCGCCCTCATGCGCCAGATCGCGCAGACGCGCAAAGGACACGTCGAACAATTCGTCGATGCGTCGAACGCGCTCGAAGGTAGCGATCGAGCGGCGCGCACGGCGATTGCCGGCGATCAGCCGACCGCCGTCGTCGATCGCGAGGAGGATTTCGGGAAGCGTCTCGACGGCATGCCGATCCGGATGGCCGAACAGCACCCAATGCTTTGCGGTTTGCTCGAGAAAATACCGGTCTTCGATCTGCTCGGCCGCCTGTGTCGCCAACTGCAACACAATGCGCTCGCTGTGCACGTCATCCGAAGCGCGCGGTACGTGAGCGTCGAGCACGCCCACGAGCTCGCCGTTCGGCGCAAAGATGGGGGCCGCACCGCAGGTAATGAGGTGGACAGCCTCAGGCAGAGGCACCTCGTCTTGAGCAGCCAGCGCGGCCGATTCGCGCGCGCGCGCCGGCGACCCGGGGGCTCCGGACTCCGTCTCGCCCGATCCTGTGCGCGTCGGAACGCCGGCCCGCTCAAAGGCCTCGCGCTGAGCCTCGTCGGCGTGCAAGTCGATAACCACGCCGCGCGCGTCGGTCAGAATCACGCAATAGCCGGCGTCGCGGATCAGCATATGAAGCTTCGAGAGACATTCGCCCGCAGCGCGCAGCAAAGCCGCTTTCTTGTCGCGCGCTTCACGCAACTGCGCGGAGCTGAGCAGTGGGGGACGCACGGAAGCAGCCGAGTCCAAACGGTACTGCTCGAAGTGCTCCAACGAACGTTGCCACGACGACAGCCCGCGTACAGGCTCCGCCGGCGTTGCGGGTGCATCCACGCTGCGATCGGGCTGCGGCGCCTGCGAGACGTACGTCATGATGGACTCCGAACCAGTGCTTGGCACGACAGCGTCGTTTATAGCACGGCGCCGCCCGATTTGTCTCATAAATGCCTGAGACGATGAGACAGTTGTCTCACATGAGACAGGCGCGCCGGTCCGTCGCGGCGCACGCGTCGCTCATCGATTGGTGCGTTTGAGCCGATGCGACCTCGCGTCGCCCCTGATGCCGCGCGCGCGAAGCTGGCAAGCTGACGTTGGCATAGGCATTGCGTCTATGCGGCCCCTACGCGGGCGGCCCGGGTACCTCGGCCGATCGCGCCGCTTTTCGCAGCCCGCTTTCGTGTGGAGCAAAAAACAGATGAATGGTGCATACCTGTCGCGGGTCAAGTTCGTTCGGTACGGCGAGGACGATCTCGATGCGACGACCCGGACCGAAGCGCCCCGCTATCCCGCCGACGCCCAATCGGGGCTGCTGGCCGATTTGACGAACGCGCCCGATGGCCGCTCGCGGCAACAACTCGTTCGCGCCATGTTGAAAAAGGCACGCTTCGATTGGATTTGTTATTGCCGCGTGCGGCGCGTCGGCGATTCGGTGTCGCATGCCGCCTGGTTCGACACGTATTCGCCGCCCGGGTGGCCCGAGCGGTACGAGCGCGACCGGTTCTTCGAGATCGATCCGCGCGTCTCGTTTGCGTGCTCCGAGGATTGGCCCATTGCCTGGGACACCGATTCGCTGTTGCGTCCGCAACGCGGCGAGGCGGGCGAGGCGGACGCCCGCCGTTTCATCGCTGCCGCGAGCAGCGCCGGCCTGCGCAGCGGCGTGACGTTCGGCATTCCTACGCGCAAGGCGTTCGAGCACTGCATCGTGACGTTGTCGAGCAACCTGCCCACACGCAATTGGATCACCGATGCCACGATCGGCGAGGCCTACGCCATCGGCATCGCACTGCATGCGTTCGTTGAGCCGCGCGTGGAACGGCTGCTGCCGGGCCTGCTGCCGGAGCTTGGGACCAGTACGCTGAGCAAAGCGCAGCTCGAGATCCTGCGCTATGTCGCACAAGGGCTCAGCAACCGGGAAATGGCCGAACGGCTTGCCATGTCGACGCATACGATCGCCTATCATCTGCGCCGCCTGGAGGCCGCTTACAAGGCGCAGAACCGCGTGCAGCTCGCCTATATCGCAGGGCGCGCGTTCAGCGACCGGCTGGGCGAACTCGTCTAGGCAGCGGCCGAGCCGCATTAAGCGGCTCCCCGCTCGCCATGCAATCAGGGCTGTGCATCGTCGGCTGCCCCTCGCGCTGCGGGTGCACGACGCTCGGACTGCTTCAGCGCACCCCTGATCTGTTCGCAGGCTTGCCTCGGCATCAGTTGAGCCTCGCTGAGCAGCTGCTCGCGCGTCCACGGCCAAGGCTCGTGATTTCCCGACGACACGCGCGCCAGCGCGAGCCACGGTGCAAGTCGCTCGGACACCGAAATTTCGCGCACATCGCTCATCAACTCGAGCACAGCGGCCTCCTGGCGGTGAGTCGACAATGCCGGTAACGCGCCGGCCAGCGCCGTCACGCCAGCGACAACCGGGTCGAGATCGACCGTG
>CBJMQH010000275.1:0-7261 GCA_966431825.1 uncultured Trinickia sp. | reverse complement strand
ATCGCGTGTCTGAAAGCCGCGCGAGAACGCGCTCGAACTATATGAACCACGTTTTATCCGACCTGACGCCGAGCAGCCCGCCGCCCGCCGGCCGTGCTCCCGGCCTTTGCCGGTCTGCCGGATCGCTGCGAGGCGTGCGGTGACGCGCGCCTGGCTGATCGGCGCAGGGCCCGGCGACGCCGAGCTGATGACGATCAAGGCGACGCGCGCGCTTGCCGCAGCCGACGTCGTGCTCGTCGATGACCTCGTCAATCCGGACGTGCTCCGGTTCGCGCGCCCGGAAGCCGAGATCGTCCACGTCGGCAAACGAGGCGGGCGGCCCTCCACGCCCCAAGCCGAGATCGTCGCGCATATGCTCGCCTGCTTGCGTGCCGGACGCAGCGTCGCTCGGCTCAAAGGCGGAGACCCGTTCGTTTTCGGTCGCGGCGGCGAGGAAATGCTTGCGCTCGAGCAAGCCGGCATTACCGTCGAAGTCATCAACGGCATTACTGCAGGTATCGCCGCACCTTCGACGCTCGGCATCCCCGTCACGCATCGCGGGCTTGCCCAGGGGGTAGCCTTCGTGACCGGTCACGGCGCAGGCGATGACGAACCCGATTGGCGCGCACTTGCCGGATCACGCTTGACGCTCGTCATCTACATGGGCGTGCGCCGGCTCGACGCAATCGTGACGCAACTGCTCGATGCCGGCATGGCTGCCGATACGCCGTGTGCAGCAATCGAATCGGCGACCTGGCCCAATCAACGCCACGCGCTCGCCACGCTGCTTTCGCTCCCGCAGGTAATCAAGGACGCCGGGCTCGGCTCGCCTTCGATCATCGTCGTCGGCGACGTGGCGGCACTCGGCAAAGCCGCACCCGGCTTGACCGCCCCGCAGGATGAGCCGATAACGTTCGCACTCGGCGTCGGCTGCAAAAGCGGAGCAACCGCAGACCAGATCGAAGCGGCGATCCGCGAGGCCCTCGGGGATCGTCCATTCGAGCGCGTGCGCCGCGTCGGCACGATCGCCACGAAAATGGACGAGCCCGGACTGGTCGCGTTCTGCGCGCGCCACCGCCTGCACCTCGTGGCATTCGACGCCGAAGCGATCGATGCCTGTTTCACTTCGCATCCCATGCTCGTCCGTTCGGACGCCGTGCGCAAACGCTTCGGCGTGGACGGGATCAGCGAGCCGTGCGCCTTGCTCGCGGCGCCCGACGGTCGGCTTGTGGTGGGCAAGCAGGCCCGTGACGGCGTGACCGTCGCCGTCGCGGCTTACGCACGGCGGCCGATCGCGGCGAGCGAAAACGAATCATCGGCAGACCGAATCAACGAGAGGACATCATGAAGACCGATCCGGAATCGCATCAACGGATGACCGAACGGCGTCGCCAGGGTCACGAGAAAAAGCAGGCAGCCGCGACGCACGAAAAAGGCCTGTTGATCGTCAATACGGGCAACGGCAAGGGAAAGACCACGGCCGCCTTCGGCATGGCAGTGCGCATGCTCGGCCATAACCAGCGGCTGGGCGTCGTGCAGTTCATCAAGGGCGCGCACTACACCGCCGAGCGCGACTTTCTCGGCACCCATCCGCAATGCGACTTCGTGACGATGGGCGACGGCTACACCTGGAACACGCAAGACCGCGACGCCGACGTAGCGACGGCGCGCAAGGCATGGAGCGAAGCGTGCAGGATGATTTCGAGCGGCGACTACCATATGGTCATCCTCGACGAGCTCAACACCGTGCTCAAGTACGAATATCTGCCGCTCGATGAAGTGCTCGCCGCGATCGACGCACGCGAGCCGATGCTCCACGTCGTCGTGACGGGCCGGCACGCGCCCGACGCGCTGATCGAAGCCGCCGACCTCGTCACCGAAATGCGGCTCGTCAAGCATCCGTACCGTGAACAAGGCATCAAAGCGCAGCGCGGTGTGGAGTACTGAACATGCCGTGCTGTCCCGCCCTCTTCATCAGCGCGCCGGCGTCGGGCCAAGGCAAGACGACGATGACGGCCGGCCTGGCGCGGCTTCATCGTCGTCAAGGCCGACGCGTGCGCGTGTTCAAGACGGGGCCGGACTTCCTCGATCCGATGATTCTTGCTCGCGCAAGCGGTGCCCCGGTGGAGACGCTCGATCTATGGATGGTCGGTGAACCTGCTTGCCGACGCCTGCTCGCGCAAGCGGCGCAAGAGGCCGACCTGATTCTCATCGAAGGGGTGATGGGGCTTTTCGACGGCAAGCCGAGCAGCGCCGACCTCGCCACGACGTTTGGCGTGCCCGTCGCGGCCGTCATCTCTGCGAAGGCGATGGCGGAAACGTTCGGCGCACTCGCGTTCGGGCTGGCACATTTCCGCCCCGGCGTCCCGTTTTATGGCGTGCTCGCCAATCGCGTAGGCTCCGCGCGCCATGCCCAGATGCTCGTCGATGCGTTGCCGCCCGATATCCGGTGGCTTGGCCACGTCGAAGGCACGGCCGAAATCGAGCTGCCTGAGCGCCACCTCGGTTTGCATCAGGCAGAAGAGATCGCCAATCTCGATGCGCGCATCGAGCGGGCCGCCGATGCGCTGGCGAATACGGCCCTGGCCGCCTTGCCGGATGCGATCGAATTCGCGATGACAGCGGCACCGGCTTTGCCGCGGCTGCTCGCCGGTGAGCACGTCGCGATCGCGCGCGACGCCGCTTTTTCGTTCATCTATCCGGCCAACGTCGATCTGCTCGGCGCGCTGGGCGCGCGCGTGAGCTTCTTTTCTCCGCTCGCGGACGAACCGGTTCCGCAGGACGCGACTGCCGTCTTCCTGCCCGGCGGCTATCCCGAGTTGCACGCCGTCGCGCTCGCTCAAGCCTCGCGCACGGCGGCGTCGCTGCGCGCGCATGCAAAAAGCGAGCGGCGCATCTATGCCGAGTGCGGCGGCATGCTCTATTTGCTCGATGCATTGACCGATACGACGGGGCTGACCACACCGATGCTCGGCCTCTTGCCGGGTCACGCGACGATGCAGACACGGCTCGCCGCGCTCGGCATGCAGCAGCTCGATACGGTGCATGGCACGATGACGGGCCATGCGTTTCATTACTCGACGATGACGACCCCCCTCGCGCCAAGCGGCCATGCCAAGCGCGCGCGCGCGGAAGTACCCGGCGAACCCATGTTTCGACGCGGTCCGATCGTCGCGACCTATATGCACGGCTACTGGCCGTCCAACCCGGCCGTCACGGCCGCACTCTTTCATGGCGAACCCTTTTAGCGAGTCGGAACGCGCGGCCGTCTACCGCGCGATATACGAGCGGCGCGACATGCGCCATTTCGTGCCGGGGCCCGTGGACCCCGAAGTGCTAAGGCGGCTGCTCGATGCGGCGCATCATGCGCCGAGCGTCGGCTATATGCAGCCCTGGCGCATCGTACGCGTGACGGACGCGTCGGTAAGGCAGGCGCTGCGCGATGCCGTCGAGCGGGAACGAATCAAGACAGCCGACGCACTCGGCAAGCGGCGCGATGAATTCATGAAGCTCAAGGTCGAGGGGATGAGCGAATGCGGCGAGCTGCTCGTCATGGCGCTCATGGACGGCCGCGACGCATACGTGTTCGGACGGCGGACGCTGCCTGAGATGGACCTTGCTTCAGTGGCGTGCGCGATCCAGAACCTGTGGCTGGCGGCGCGTGCCGAGGGGCTCGGCATGGGCTGGGTGTCGATCTTCGATGCCGACGACGTGCGGGCCATCCTCGGCATGCCGCCGGGCGCCCAACCCGTGGCGCTGTTGTGTCTCGGCCATGTCGCGCAGTTTTACGACGAGCCGATGCTGGAAACCGAGCGCTGGGCATCGCGGATGCCGCTCGATCAGTGCATCTTCGAAAACCGCTGGCCTGACTGACGACGGCCCGCCGGCGCATTGTCGATACCGACAGGCTCGATTCAGGCGCACATTCGCGCCGAGGCTGCGCGTTTGCCTTCGCACAGTCCGAAAAATTCCACCGCCGTTCAACCCCGCCCTTCCCTTCTGCTCGAATAGCGGCCCAAGCGCATTGCAGCTGGGCTCCTTTTCGAGCACAGCATCGGCAGAATGACCTGACTCCGCTCAGCTGCATCGCCTTTTTCAATTCAATGAGGCAAATGAGCATGAGAAGCCGTCTAATCAGCGTCGTGCTGTCACTATGGGCAATGCATCACCCGGCGGCCCAGGCCGATGACACCGTGCGCAACGCGCCCGACGTCATCTTTTACAACGGCAAGATATTCACGCTCGACGCGGCGCAGTCCATCGGCAGCGCCGTGGCCGTGAAAAACGGGCAATTCCAGTATGTCGGCGCAACCGCCGAAACGCTGAAAATGGCCGGCCCTGCGACGCAATTGGTCGACCTTCAGGGCTTGCTGGCCGTGCCTGGGCTGATCGATGCGCATGCCCACCCCATGGAAACGGCGATGGTGAAGGAAACGTGGGTCGACGCCCGTTTTCCGGAAACGCGATCGGTCGCACAAGCGCTCGACAAGATCAGGGCGCGCGTCTTGCGCACGCCGCGGGGCGAATGGATTTATGTCGCTTGTGTATCGGCAAGCCAAAACAAATTCGACGAGCGGCGGCTCCCAACGAAGCAGGAACTCGATGCAATTGCCCCCGAGCATCCGCTCGTCGTTGCCAACGGTATGCATATGGGCGTGCTGAACTCGGCGGCGCTCGCCGCACTCGGCGCCACCGCCGAGCACCCCCAGCTCCCCGGCGGCGGGCATGCGCAAGTCGGGAAAGACGGCGCATTGACGGGAATACTCACCGATCCCCTGAATGACTTGCCGTTCATGCCGAAGGCCGACGACATGAAGCGGTACTTCGGCAAGTCCGCTCCCGACCTCTGGACCCGGTACGGATTCACGTCCGTGTTTGCGATGGCGCCGGGCGAGGCGATGCCCGCCTTGAAGGAGGTCGCACGGCAGGTACGCCCAAACATCCGCTACACGATTGCGACATGGACATCGGCAAACGCCGCCAATATGCCCGAGAACCTCGATGCGTACAAAATGCCGGCTTCGGCCGATCCGGACTACTACCGGTTCGCGGCGATCAAGATGTGGATGGATGGCGAGAACGATGCGCGGACCGGGTACATGTATTCACCGTACGAGGGCCACTTCGACACGGACCCGCCCGGGGGCCGGGGGGCCCTTGTCGCCACGCCTGCCCAGGCTCAGCGCTTCGTCGATATCGCCGAGCGCAATGGCGTTGTACCGATCATCCACTGTTCGGGCGACGATGCAACGGACCGCTGCCTCGACATCTACGAGCAGTCTGCTGCCGCACGAGCGCAGAAGCGCGCGATGCGTATCAGCCATTTCGGCATGTTTCAACTCGGGGAGTCGCAGCTCAAACGCGCCGCTGCGTTAAAGAAGCAAGGGCTTTTCATCGACGTTCATCCGACGTGGCTGTTGACGCTCGCCAAAGCAAACAGGGAAAACATCGGCGACCGGCGTGCAGATACGGGATTCGCGTTTCGCTCCATGATCGAAGCCGGTCTCGAGCCGGCCGGCGGTACGGACACCACCGGCATCTACCTGACGAGCCTCGATCCGATGCGCAGCATCTATGCGGCTGTCACACGGAACTCAGACCTGGGACTGTACCAACCGGAGCAGGCCATTTCGGTCACCGACGCCCTGCGCATGTGGACGATCTGGTCAGCCCGGGCACTCGGCGAAGAGGCAATGAAAGGGTCGATCGAGGTCGGCAAATTCGCCGATATGACCGTGCTCTCGGACGACATCCTGAGTATCCCGAAGGAAAATTTGAAGGACGTGCGGATCGTCAAGACAATTGTCGGCGGGCGTATCGTGTATGAGGCGCAGCGAGAGCGGTAAAAGAACGCCCCGGCATGCCAGGGCCCGCCCGGTTGCCGCGGTAGTCGTCTGAACGACATTCCGCGTGGGCCCTGCACTCGGAGCGCTTTCAGGCAGAGCCAGTGTTTCTATACTTCGACGGAAGCAGGTTCTGGCTCAACGCCTGCGCGCCAGCAGCAGGTCAAGCACCTCCAGCTTTTGCTCATCCTCGAGCGTACGCCAAGCCTTGATCTCCTCGCGCGTGCGCAGACAGCCTTCGCAATATCCGGTTTGCGGATGCAAACGGCAGACATCGATACACGGCGACCCGACAGGTTGCAGCGTACGGGCTCGCGCGATCGCGCGTTCAAGTTCGGTCGTCGGTGTCGGTGTTTCTTGATCGAGCATGATTGGCGTTCTACTTTCGATGATTGTCATTTCAGCAAGCAGCGCAAAGCGCCGCATCGAGCCGCGCCCAAGCCGCCTCGTCTACAGGCAACCCAAATCGCAGCCCCGGCACGGTGTCGAAGCGCCGCACCCAAACCCCCTGCCTCGCCAGCGCGTCGTGGATGCGCGGCGCGTCGTCGTCACGCACCCAGGCAAACAGCGCCGTCCGTCGCACGCATAACCCATGCCGTTCGAGCAATTCGCCAAGCCGCACACTCGACGCAGCCAACCGCAACCGCGTATCGCGCTGCCACTCGTCGTCGGCCAACGCGGCCCTCACGACAGCACGTGCCGGCCCTGCTACCGTCCAAGGCCCCCGCGCCGCCCGCAGCATCGCATCGAGCGCCGGCGGCGCAAGCACGAACCCGGCCCGCGCCCCCGCGAGCCCGAAGAACTTGCCGACCGAGCGCAGGACCACCCAGCCGGCCTCGTCGACATGCCGCGCGACACTGCACTCAGGCGTGGCTTCGATAAACGCCTCGTCGATGATCAGCGTACCGCCGCGCGCAGCCAGTTCGCTTTGCCATTGGCGCAACACGTCCGGCGCAAATAGTTCGGTGCCCGGATTGTTCGGATTCACGACGACCAGATACTTCAACGCGGGCGGCAACGGCTGTCCGGCAGCCAGCACGAACTCGGCATCGCTGCGCCGGTCGGCCAGCGGCTCGGTCACGAAGCGGTGAACAGGAAAGCCCGCACGTTCAAACGCCGGCGCGTACTCGCCGTACGTCAGCAAACCCACGCCCACGCTCCCCGGTTCAAGAAGCTGCGGCAATAGCCGGATCGCAGCCTGGGATCCGGCCACCGCCACTGCACGCTGCGCACCATAGTGCATCGCCGCCGCTTCCTCCAGACCATCGTCGTCTTCGGGCAAGCGCAGCCACGCCTCAGCGGCGATCGCGGGTATCGGGTATCCGTGCGGATTGATGCCGGTCGACAAATCGACCCAGTCCGCACGCGGGATGCCATAGCGTCGGGTTGCATCCCCAAGGTTGCCGCAGTGCGCGACGGCGGCGCGATATTCAAAAAAC
>CBJMQH010000274.1:0-7263 GCA_966431825.1 uncultured Trinickia sp. | reverse complement strand
CCATGCCTGCGCCATTCTGGACATATTGCGTTTCGGTCGCGGTGATCGAAATGCAGGTCGCGTGAAAAAGAAAAAGCATGGAAAGCCTGATATCCGGACCGGTCGTTGACACCGGCAGCCGCCGATTCGTGCGTGTCGTGATCGGCGCGGTGGTGGTCGCCTCGTGCGTGCTCGTCACCGGGTGCAACTCGCTTTATTCCGAGGGGGCGACAGCCGGTGCCGGTATCGCCGGCGCGGCACTGGCCGCGAAAGTCACGAGCAATGCGGCCGTGGCGACGGGCATCGGCCTCGGCACCGTGGCCGCGGCGAAAGCAGGCGTCCAGTACACGCAGCGCGTCGTGCATCGCGACACGCAGGACGGCATCGCACGGATCGCGGGGCCGCTCGACGTGGGCGCCGTCACGACGTGGAGCGTCAAGCACACCGTACCGATCGAGGACGACGAACACGGCCGTGTCACGGTCAGTCGCGTCATCAGCCAGGGCACGCTCGACTGTAAGGAAATCGTCTTTTCGGTAGACCGCGATGCGACGCAGAAGGCGCCGGCCGAGAGCGCTTTCTATGTGGCCTCGATCTGCCGCGACGGCAACGCGTGGAAATGGGCCTCCGCCGAGCCGGCGACCGAACGGTGGGGTGCGCTGCAATGAGCGGCGCGGCCGATAAGGCGACGCTCGCGCGTGCCGCCGCCCTCGGCGCGCTTTGTCTTGCCGTGGGCGTTGCGCTCAATGGCTGCGCGTCGGTGGGCGCAGCAAGCGGCGCGGCTGCCGGCGTGGCTACGGGCCTCGTGACGGCGAATCCTGCTGTCGGAATCGGCGTAGGCATCGCCGTGCAGGCGGCGACCGACGAAGCCGTGAACCGCTACATGCGCGCCTTGCACACCGATCAGCAGGACGTGATCGCTGCATTGGCCGGCGAAATGGCAGTAGGCGACACGCGCGCATGGGGCGTCGAGCATACGATGCCGCTCGAAAACGGCCACGGCCACGTGCGTGTGACGCGCGTGCTGGCGACCCCGCTCGCGACATGCAAGGAATTCGTGTTTTCGGTCGCGGACGGCAAAGCGGCCACTGCGCCGGAGCGCTGGTACACGGCGAGTGCGTGCCAGCAAAGCAGCGGGTGGAAATGGGCTGCGGCCGAGCCTGCCGTCGAACGGTGGGGCAACTTGCAATAGGTCGTGCGCGTCGCCGGTGATCGACCCTTGCTTTCGGCGGTCGGCGGACCGCACTCAACGTTAAGGCGCAAGGCGCCGTGGATTTTTATGTTCAAGGCAATTCTCGCGGTGGTCGCGGGTGTCGGGCTGCTTGTGGCTGCGACAATCGGTATTCACGCGAAGCAGGATTTTCTACGGACGTCGAGCCTCGTGCCCGGACGTGTCGTACAACTGAATTTCGGCGGCAGTCATCCGCAGATCGAATTCGTCACGACGGCGGGCGAGCGCGTCACCTACCCGCAGGGCGGATGGATCTTCAATATGAAGGTCGGCGAGGCGGTCGAAGTTCGCTACCAGCCGGCGGCGCCGATCTCGACGGCGACCGTCAACCGGTTCGGTGCGGTATGGGCGAACACGATGCTGTGCGCAGGCCTCGGTGGGGCATTGCTGCTTGGCGGAATGCTGCGGTTCCGCTCGCAGACGCGCCGCTATGAAGGCATGACAGACCTGCCGTTCGAAGGCTGAGCGCGCGCTTTCGATTTTTGTTACAGCTCTTACCGAAGCCGCACGGCACGGCAACAGATCGCTTTCAGTGGTTGGGTATACTCCGCGCTACCCAAAACGAAAGACGATTCTCATGTCTAAGAAAACCCTTCACACGATCAAGTTTGCCGCGATTGCTGCCCTGACTGCTGCGGTCTGCCTGCCGGCGTTTGCCGGCGATCTGAACAATGCCCTTGGCGGCGCCGTCGGCGGCGTGGCCGGCGCAGCCCTGGGCGGTGCTGTCGGCGGCAGCACGGGCGCGGTGCTCGGCGGTGCCGTTGGCGGCGGCGCGGGCGCTGCGGTGACGTCGAACCGGCGCGAGCGCACGGGCGCGATTATCGGCGGTGCATTTGGCGGCGGGGCCGGTACGGCAGCCGGCAATGCGATGGGTGGCCGGGCGGGCGGCCTGGTCGGCGCTGCCGCCGGCGGTGGCGCCGGTGCCGCACTTGGCGGCCATATCTCGCGGGTGAACTCGTATGCGGACGACCGCAGCGGTTATTACCGCCACGGCCGTCATCGCCGTCGCCATCGCGATTAACGAGCGCTCAACTCCCGCGCCAGCGCTTGAGCAGCAGGGCGTTCGTCACTACGCTGACACTGGAGAACGCCATTGCCGCGCCCGCCAACATCGGGTTCAGCATGCCTAGCGCGGCGAGCGGAATGCCGACGACGTTGTAGACGAAAGCCCAGAAAAGGTTCTGTTGAATCTTGCGGTAGGTCCGCCGTGAGATATCGATCGCATCGGCCACGAGCGCAGGGTCGCCGCGCATCAGGGTGATGCCGGCCGCATGCATGGCGACATCGGTGCCGCTTGCGAGCGCGATACCGATGTCGGCCGCCGCGAGTGCCGGGGCATCGTTGATCCCGTCGCCGGCCATCGCGACGACACTGCCTGTGCGCTTGCGCAGCGCCTCCACCACGTGCGCCTTGTCCTCGGGCAGCACTTGAGCATGAAATTCGTCGATGCCGAGCGTCGCGGCCACGCTGGCCGCCGCGCCCTCGTTGTCGCCCGTGACGAGTACGCTCTTCACCCCACGCGCCGTCAGCCGCTCGACGGCAGTGCGCGCCGTCGGCTTCAGCGTGTCGCCGAACGCGATCAATGCACGCACGGTGGCAATTTCGCGAGGACTGCCGACTTCCACGAGCCATGACACCGTGTTGCCTGCGCGTTCGAGTTCGGCCGCACGCGCGGTTTGCGCGCTGCCCGGTACCGCGCCGAGTTCGGTGAGCCACCGCCCGTTTCCCACGCAGAACGTGCGCCCGGCGATACTGCCTTGCAGCCCGCGCCCGGGGACGGCCCGGACGTCCTGCGCCCGCCGTTGCGGGTGTTCTGCCGCCGCTGAAGTGCGTGTCTTTGCCTCTTGCTCGTCAAGCGCAACCAGGGCACGGGCAAGCGGGTGATCGCTGCCGCGCTCGACGGCTGCTGCCACCGCGAGTGCTTCGCCGTGTGCGAGCCCCCACGCCTCGAACGCCACGACCTGCGGCTTGCCTACCGTCAACGTCCCTGTCTTGTCGAATGCCACCACGCCGACGCGCTGAGCAAGTTCGAGCGCTTGCGCGTCTTTGATCAGCACACCGTGTCGAGCGGCAACCCCGGTCCCGGCCATGATGGCGGCCGGCGTGGCGAGGCCCAGCGCACACGGGCAGGCTATGACGAGTACCGAGACGGCGTTCAGGATCGCCGTCTCGACCGATACGCCGGCCACGAGCCATCCGGCAAACGTAAGCGCCGCAAGCACCAGGATGGCCGGCACGAAGACGGCGCTCACGCGGTCGACGAGCCGCTGGATCGGCGCCTTCTGCGCCTGCGCCGATTCGACGAGCCGAATGATCCGCGCGAGCGTCGTTTCGGCGCCGATCGCGGTCGTGGTCACCGCAATGGCGCCTTCGCCATTGATCGACCCCGCTGTGACGCGTTCGCCCGGGCCCTTGGCGACGGGAAGGCTTTCTCCTGTGATCAGCGATTCGTCGACGTGCGTGTTGCCGGTCTTGATGGCGCCGTCGACCGGCACGCGCTCTCCGGGCCGCACCGCAACGGTCATGCCGATACGGATCTGCGCGAGCGGGACGTCGCGCTCGGTGCCGTCGTCGGCGAGCAGATGGGCGCGATCGGGGCGCAGTGCGTTCAGTGCGCGGATCGCGGCCGTCGTTTCGCGCTTGGCCCGTGCCTCAAGCCATTTGCCGAGCCGCACGAGCACGATGACGACGGCCGATGCCTCGAAGTACAGGTGCATCGTGTCGCCGGGATGGATGATCATCTGCCACAAGCTCAGGCCGTAAGCAGCGGAAGTGCCGAGCGCGACGAGCAGATCCATGTTCCCTGCACGGGCGCGCAGCGCGCGGTACGCACTCACGTAGAAGCGCGCGCCGGCACCGAACTGCACGGCGCTCGCCAAGAGCAGTTGCAGCCAGGCGGGGAGCATCAAGTCCCGGCCGAACAGCGCCGCGATCATCGGCAGTACGAGCGGCAGCGCAAGCATGGCGCTTGCGCCGACGATCCGGGCTTCGCGCCGGCCTTCCTGTACGCGGGTTTCGTCGGCCGATGCCGCGGGGCTCCCCGTTTCAGCCGCCTGGGCAGCGGCCACGGGACGCGCCTCGTAGCCGGCATCGACGACAGCCTGTACGAGGCGATCGATTTCATCGGGCGTACGCGCAGCGTCGAGCTGGACGGCGGCGCGCTCCGTCGCCAGATTGACGGATGCGCTTGCCACGCCCGGCACGCGGGCAAGCGCTTTTTCTACGCGGGCCGCGCAGGACGCGCACGTCATCCCGCCGATATCGAGTTCGAGCGGCGCCTCCTGCGAACGGGTAGTGGGAGTCGAAAGATCGGTCATGGTCGATGCGGCCCCAAAGGGCATAAGAGCGAGGCGCGAAACGCGCCACGATGGTGACGACTTTGGGCCTTCCCACGATGGGAAGGTCAAGCGTCACCCATTGTCGCATCGCAGATGCATTGGCGTCGTCGCAGATGTCCTTGCGCCCGGGCCGAGGATGCGATACAACGCATTCGCGCTTCGCCGTGCGATGCCACACGCAAATCCCGGCCGGATTGGCGATAAGCGCCCGGGGCGGCAATGTGCCGTTCGCCTAAGCCTTTTTCACGCTCCCATGACAACAACAAATCCAAACCGCTACCTGCCCGCTCGGGCTTACACATGGCTTTCTTGTCTGGCCGTCGTTTGCATCGCGGGGTGCGCAACGCCGGCGGCTTCTCCGCCCAAGAAGGCCGATTCGACCGCCTGGACGAAGGACGAGGTCGTGGACTCCTACGTATTCGGCTATCCGCTCGTCGTGATGAGTTCGGCGCGGTCCGCCGCGATGAGCGGCCATGACGGCAAGGACGCGCCTGTCAACGCGCTCATTCGTGCCGACGCGCCGCTGCCCAACGGTACCGATGCCGTGCCGCAAGCCGATCTCGATACGGTGGAGTCGACGGCGTGGCTCGATCTGTCGGCCGAACCGGTGGTCGTGTCGCTACCGGGCGCGCACACGCGTTACCTCGACGCGCGCGTCCTCGATATGTGGACGAACGTCGTCTGGTCGACGGGGACGGCATCCAACCGCCGGGGCGGTGCAGGCAAGATGCAGGTCATCGCATTGGTGCCGCCGGGTTGGGACGGGTCGCTGCCGGCGAACGTGACGCGTGTCGAGGCGCCGAGCCGCAACCTCTGGTTCGCGGTGCGTGTCGCCGCGAGCGGGACGCGCGATGCAGTGGGCGAACGGCTTCTGGATGAAGTCCGCGTCGCGCCGCTGTCGGAATATCTGGCCGACTTGCACGAGAAACGCCACGTCCGTGTGAACCGCACCGCGCGCGGGCATGGGCAGGGGAGCGCCGCGGGCGATGATCCGTTCGACACGGCCGGGCTGCCTGCCACACAGGCACAGCAGGTGGCGGGTCTCGATGCGAATGCGTTCTTTAGCCGCCTTGCCGATGCATTGCATGACAATCCGCCGCCGCAGGACGACGCACATGCGTTGAAAATCCTGGCCGATATCGGCGTGAAGCCGGGCGAGCCTGTGCATCTGCCGCAGGGCGACGCGCTCGCCGCGGGTCTCGACGAGGCCCGCACGCGCGTTGCAACGCCGCCCGTGAACGCCCTGTCGGGAAACGGCTGGTACTGGCTGGCCGACTCGCTTGGCGCCTACGGTGAAGATTACGCGCTGCGTGCGTACGCGACCTACACGCGTCCCGGCATCGCTTCGAAGTACGACGAGGTCTATCCGACCGTGCAAGTCGACAGCGAAGGCCGCGCGCTCGACGGTGCGCATCGTTACGTGCTGCATTTCGCGGCGAAGGCGTTGCCACCGGCCCGCGCGTTCTGGACGCTGACGGCCTATACGCCTGCCGGCGCGCTGACCGATGCCCGCGTGCCGCGCCGATCGATCGGCGCCCACAACGCCTTGCGCCGCAACCGCGATGGCTCGATCGATATCTATGTGTCGGCCGATGCGCCTGCCCGTGCCCGGCAAAGCAACTGGCTGCCGGCGCCGCAAGGGCCGTTCGAGCTCGTTTTGCGACTCTATGCGCCGCTTGCGCGCGCAACCGATGGAAGTTGGCAGCCGCCGGCCGTCGTTCGACAGTAAGCTTGCAGGCAGGGAGGACGTACTGTCATGACGAGCGAAACGAAGGCCGCGGCTGATCGCGGTGTGGCGCGACTGCGCGCGGCGATGCGTTCGCGCGGTCTGCGCCGCGGCGCGATCGGCGCCGTGGTTTTTCTCGTGGTCTTCGGGCTGCTCGGCTTTTTCGCGGCGCCGCCGCTGATCCGCCATCTGGCCGAGCGGCAGCTCAGCGCCGCACTCGAGCGGCCCACGACGATCGGGCATATCGGCCTCGATCCCTACACGCTGCGTCTCGAAGTCGACCGCGTCCGCGTCGCGGGACGCGGCGGCAGCGGCGAGTTCGCTCGCATCGAGCGGCTCGTGGTGCGGGTGTCGTGGTTGTCCGTGCTCCGTTTCGCGCCCATCGTCGCGCAGGTGCGCGTCGATTCCCCCTATGTGAACGTCGTGCGCTACGACGCACAGCGCTTCAACTTTACCGATCTCATCGAAAAGTTTGCGAAACCGTCGCAGCCGCAGGCCCGCCCCGTCATGTTCTCGGTCTCGAACATCGACGTCGAGAACGGCCGCATCGATTTCGATGACAAGCTGCTCGGCGTACGGCATGTGGTCGACCGGCTCGCGCTCGGCGTGCCGTTCATCGCGACGCTGCCCGCCACGGCCGACATCTTCGTCGATCCGCGTTTCTCGGCGCGCATCGACGGCAGCCCGCTCTCGATCGGCGGCAAGACCAAGCCGTTTTCGACATCGCGCGAATCGCAGGTCGCGTTGAAGTTCGACGGTCTCGACCTGCCGCGTCTTTTGTCTTATGTCCCCGCCAAATTGCCCGTCGCGATACAGAGCGGCAAGCTGGGCGGCGACATGCAGTTGCACTTCGAATTCAAAGGCGACAAGCCCGCGCTGCGGATCGAGGGAACGGCGGATCTGACGGATGCCCGGATCGTCGACGAGCGTGAGCGACCGCTGTTTGCGGCGCGCGGCGTGCATGTGGCGGCGAACGCGGTCGAACCGCT
>CBJMQH010000273.1:0-7286 GCA_966431825.1 uncultured Trinickia sp. | reverse complement strand
CATCGATCTGGCGCAGATCGGTGGCCTCGACGCGCAATCCGTCGATGTCGCGCGGGTGCGCGACCCGGCAGCCGAGCGTCGCGCACACACGGACGAACATGGGCTGCGACGTGGGCCATTGGACCGTCACGGCTTCGCGTTGCCACCACGTCAGTTGCGCTGCGAGCAGGATCAGAAGGACGAGCGCGAGCAACGTGCCGCCGATGCGCCAAAGCCAGTGCTTGGGCGGCGGGGCGCGCAGTTCGCGCGTCACTTCGAAATGCCGGACGCTGTCGTCGGCAGCCCCTTGCGCGACATCCGATTCGCCCACGCGGGCCGCGCCAGACGCATCGGCCGCTGACGCAGCGGTTTCGCGCGCAGGTTCGAACCGCGGTTCGCCGTCGTCGTGCCAGGCGGCCGATTGATTGCTCGTCGCCTCGGCTTGGCTCAGCCGGCCGAACGCCGGCTCGTCGGCCACGACGGGCGCTTCGTCGGGGGCGGTCTCGGCCCGTACCGCCGCCGGTGTCTCGATCCGATGCGACGTGTGGTCGGCCGGTTCGACCGAGCCCGGTACGACGAGCGGCGCACGCGTGACACTCTGCGCGTCGTGGCGCAGCGTGTCCTCGATATGCCCCTCGGCGGCCGGTTGCCACATATCCCAGGCGCCGGTACCGAAGTCCGGGTTATGCGGCGGCTGTACGGCCTCGGCAGGCTCCGCGGCCTTCGGCTCGGGCTCGACCAGATTGGCGCGCGCATCGAACGCTTCCTGGCAATGGCCGCAGCGCACCCAACCGCGCGAGCGCGCCAAGTCCGCTTCCTGCAGGCGGAAGACGGTGTCGCAATGGGGACAGCGAGTGGCAAGAACCATAGTGGGCCAAGTCCGGCGTGCACGGCCGGTGGGTCGATCGATAGGCGCTATTCTAAAGACTTTCCGGCCGGGTTCACCCGCGCGCTGCTGCGGTGTAGCCGGGTTCGGTGTCGGCGGCGCGCTTTACGCCGGCCAGGCACACCCAGCCTTCGTGCTCGCGCCAAACCGAAATGTCGACCCAGGGCGCATAGGCGGCCGCCACTTCGTCGGCTTGCCGTGCGAGTACGCCCGAAAGCGCGATCCGGCCGCCGGGCTTGATCCTCGCGCAGAGCATCGACGCCATCAGCTTGAGCGGATTCGACAGGATATTCGCGACGACGATATCGAATTCGCCGGCAGGACAGTCGTCAGGCAGGAAGTAGGCGACATCGGCCGCGTTGCGGGTCGTGTTCTCGCGAGCCGATTGCACGGCCTGCGGGTCGATGTCGACGCCGATGACCGGTTGCGCGCCGCACTTGTTCGCGAGAATCGCGAGAATGCCCGAGCCGCAGCCGTAGTCGAGCACCGATTGGCCCGGCACGATCGATTGTTCGAGCCATTCCATGCAAAGCCGCGTGGTCGGGTGGCTGCCGGTGCCGAACGCGAGCCCCGGGTCCAATTCGAGCACGAGCGCATCGGGTTCCGGGGCGTCATGCCACGACGGCACGACCCAGATCCGTTCGCCGATGTTGATCGGCTCGAATTGCGACTGCGTGAGCCGCACCCAGTCCTGCTCTTGCACCTCGCGCACGGCGAATGCCGGCGTCGACGGCAGGCCGATTGCATTCGCGGCCGCGGCGGCGAGCAGGGCCGGGTCATGCTCGGCTGCAACCAGCGCGATCACGCGCGAGTGCTGCCAGGCGGTGCGCTCGGGCGTGAGCCCGGGCTCGCCGAAGAGCGGTTGTTCGTCGGGCGTGTCCGCGTCGGCATCCTCGACCGAAACCGAGAGTGCGCCGAGATCGAGCAGGGCGTCCGAGAGGCTTTCCGCGCGTGCGCGCTCGAGCTCGACGACAAGTTCCCGGTAGCTCATCGCGTCACGCTTCCTCGGGGGCGGCCTGCTGCTTCTCGGCCAACCGGTGTTCGAGGTAGTGAATGCTCGTGCCGCCTTCGACGAAGCCGCCGTCGAGCATCAGCTCGCGGTGCAGCGGGATGTTCGTCTGAATGCCTTCCACGACCATCTCCGACAGCGCGATGCGCATGCGCTTGATCGCCTGTTCGCGCGTCGCGCCGTAGGCGATGAGCTTGCCGATCATCGAATCGTAGTTCGGCGGGACGAAGTAGCCGTTGTAGGCGTGCGAGTCGACACGAATGCCGGGGCCGCCCGGCGTGTGCCAGGACGTGATGCGGCCCGGCGACGGCGTGAACTTGAACGGGTCTTCGGCGTTGATCCGGCACTCGATGGCATGACCGCGAAACACGATGTCGCGCTGACGCAGGGTGAGCTTTTCGCCCGCAGCGATGCGAATCTGCTCCTGCACGATGTCGATGCCCGTGATCAGTTCGGTGACCGGGTGTTCGACCTGCACGCGCGTGTTCATTTCGATGAAGTAGAACTCGCCGTTCTCGTACAGGAATTCGAACGTGCCCGCGCCCAGATAGCCCATTTTCTTGCAGGCATCGGCACAGCGGTCGCCGATACGCTCGATCAGGCGGCGCGCGATGTTCGGCGCCGGCGCCTCTTCGATCACTTTCTGGTGGCGGCGCTGCATCGAGCAGTCGCGTTCGCCGAGCCACAGCGCGTTCTTGAACGAGTCCGCGAGCACCTGGATTTCGATGTGACGCGGATTCTCGAGGAACTTCTCCATGTAGACCTGCGGGTTGCCGAAGGCCCGGTCCGCTTCCTCGCGCGTCATGTTCACGGCATTCACGAGCGCCGCTTCCGTATGGACGACGCGCATGCCGCGGCCGCCACCGCCGCCGGCTGCCTTGATGATCACCGGGTAGCCGACCGCGCGCGCGATCTTGACGATCTCTTTAGGATCGTCGGGCAGGGCGCCTTCCGAACCCGGCACGCAGGGCACGCCGGTCTTGATCATCGTCTGCTTGGCGGTGACCTTGTCACCCATCATGCGGATCGTGTCGGGACGCGGACCGATGAACGTGAAGCCCGATTGCTCGACGCGTTCGGCGAAATCGGCGTTCTCCGAGAGGAAGCCGTAGCCGGGGTGAATCGCTTCGGCGTCCGTGACTTCAGCCGCGCTGATCAGCGCAGGCATGTTCAGATAGCTCTGGGGCGACGGCGCGGGGCCGATGCAGACCGCTTCGTCGGCAAGCTTGACGTACTTGGCTTCCTTGTCGGCCTCGGAGTAGGCAACGACCGTCTTGACGCCGAGCTCGCGGCACGCGCGCTGGATGCGCAGTGCGATTTCGCCGCGGTTGGCAATGAGGATTTTTTCGAACATAGCGGTGATTCGACTCTTCAATGAGCACCGCCGAGCGCTTCTTAAGCGAGACGCTCATGCGGGCTGCGGGGAATCGGCTGCGCACGGCTTCGTCACCTTTTCAAGCGACGCGCGTGCGCGCAATGCGGAAAGGCGCGAAACCTGGCCTTCCCTTAGCCGATCACGAAGAGCGGTTGGCCGTATTCGACGGCTTGGCCGTTCTCGACGAGGACTTCCTTCACCACGCCAGCCTTGTCGCTTTCGATCTCGTTCATCAGCTTCATGGCTTCGATGATGCAAAGCGTCTGGCCTTCGCTCACGGAGTCGCCGATCTTCACGAACTCCGCGGCACCGGGCGACGGTGCGCGATAGAACGTGCCGACCATCGGCGATTTGACGACATGACCCGAGGCAACGGGCGCAGCCGCAGCCGGCGCGCCGGCAGGCGCTTCAGCCACTGGGGCGGCGCCGGGCGCTGCGGCCGTCGCTGCCAGTTGGGGGGCGTACGAGGCCGACGGTTGCACGTAAACCGGAGGCGCATTCTTCACGATGCGGACTTTGCCCTCGCCTTCGGTGACTTCCAACTCGGAGATGCCCGATTCGGAAACGAGGTCGATCAAAGTTTTCAGCTTACGTAGATCCATAGGGAATCCCCTTTAATGCGTGAGGCGCCGGTCGAAGCCGGCCCCGATTTGGTGTTCTTGAATCAGCTGCGCGCGGTTTGCGACGCGAGCCGCTCCAGCGCGAACTCGAGCGCGTACAGATAGCCTTTCCACCCGAGGCCGCAAATGACGCCCACGGCCAAGTCGGAAAAGTACGAGTGATGCCTGAAGGCCTCCCGGCGGTGAACGTTCGACAGGTGAATCTCGACGAACGGAATGCCGACACCCGCCAGCGCGTCGCGCAACGCGACGCTCGTGTGGGTGTAGGCGGCCGGGTTGATCAGGATGAAATCGATAGGTTCCGCGGCGGCTGCCTGCACCCGATCGACGAGCTGCCCTTCGTGATTGCTCTGAAACGTGGCCAGTTCGACGCCCGCTTCTTGAGCGCGCGCCGTCAGTGCCTCGTCGATCTGCGGGAGCGTGACGCGACCATAGACCTCGGGTTCCCGGGTGCCGAGAAGGTTGAGGTTGGGGCCGTGCAATACCAGCAGTCGTGTCATGGTCGCTTCAGTTTCCGCGGAATTGCGCGAACTTTAGCGCCGAATGACGAAACTTGTCCAGCCGCCATTGGCGGGCGGGCCTCAAAACGCGGTGCTGCCGACCCGCTGCTCCCTCAATTTCGGCGAATTCGACTCGTTCGCCCCCATATCTGATCGAAACTTGCTGGAAAACGATAGCAAGAAAACTAGCTGGGTCGCATCGCGTCGAGTGTCGCCTTGAGCTCGCTCGGAACGACTTCGCCCAATTTTGTCGAACGAACGGCGCCGTTCGCGTCGATTACGACGGTGAACGGCAAGGCGCCCGCCCCATTGCCGAGATTGCGGGCCAAGTCGGCGCCGCCGAATCCGCTGACAAAAACGGGGTAGTCCACAGGAACCTTCTGAAGAAATGCGGCCACGTTCTTCTGCGAATCGACGCCTACGCCGACGAACTGAACGCCCTTGCCCACATATTGATGGTGCAGCCGTGCGAGTGTCGGCATTTCCTCGACGCAGGGGCCGCACCACGACGCCCAGAAGTTGACGACGGTAATGTGGCCTTTGAACGGGGCGAGCGTCGCGGGCTTGCCGCTCGGGTCAGTCAGCGGCGCGTCCCAAAGCGCAGTAACGGGGTCGGCTGTGGCCCCGGCACGCGTCGGTGTCTTCGCGCCATCGACGGCAGCCGACGAGGGGCCTTCTTCGCGGCCCGAGCCCTTCGGCCGCTCTTGCATCCAATGCTGCGCGCCGATGCCGAGCGCAGCCGCCAACGCGGCAATCACCGCCAAGGCGGCCATCTGCTTAGTCTTCATCATTCCCAAATTGAAACGGTTGCATCGATTGAAGTGAGCGACGTCGGTGCCCGGCGGCCCGGCGCGGTGCGCCTCGACCCGGACTCAGTTGGCGCCCGGCGGCCGGTCGTCCTGTGCGAGCAGTGCTTCCACCACTTCCGTGCCGGCGCGCGGCATGCGTCCGCGCGCGTCGGCTTTGACCGCGCCGCGCAGATCGTCCGTATCGTAGAGCGCCACGTGCATGCCGACCGGCTCATCGGCACGCGTCGGCCGCCAGATGAACGACAGCGTTTCGACTGCGCCACGCCCACCGAAATGGCGTGTTTCCGATACGTCGTATTGCACGTTGGCGTTCAGCAGATAGATGGCGACTTCCTTCGGGTTGTCGCAGAACACCTGCAGATGGATATCGGAATATTCTCCGGCCGTGCCGTTGAGCACCGCCCCGGTCAAATAAGGGTTGAAGGGCGCGAGCCGCTTCATCCAGTCGAGCGCGATCTCGCGCAGCCGACGCAGCACGGCCGGCTGCGTGTCGGACTGGAACAGCGATTGGTACTCGCGGATTTCCTCTTCGATCTGATCGTTATCGGGCAGCCATTCGCCGGCGATGCGCGCCTGCCCGACGATTTGCCGCGCAGCCTTGCGCTTCGCGCTCGAATAGTCGAGCCCTTCCTCGGCGATGAGCCGCGCCGCGGCCATCGCAATTTCCTCCCGCACCCGCTGCGGGTCGATCTGAGATTTGCGCACCATGTGCCCATCATACTAGAAGCGCATGTTGGACCTTCGCCCGCCCGTGCGCCCGCCCCGGGGCCGGCGGGCGCGCACTGAAGTGCTCGATGCGCAACGCGGGGCGCCATGCGCCGCGGTGTCCCGTGGGTGCGCTCGGGTACAATAGCCGCCTTTCCGTCTTCGCAGCGCACGCGTTTTTTCCGCGCCGGCGCGTTCTCACTCACACGCCTTCGCGGTTGAGCGGCACGACAGTCTTATGCATATCCACATCCTCGGTATCTGCGGCACGTTCATGGGTGGTCTTGCGGTGCTCGCGCGCAGTGCCGGCCATCAGGTCACGGGTTGCGACGCCGGCGTCTACCCGCCGATGAGTACCCAGCTCATGGCCCAGGGCATCGAACTGATCGAAGGCTACGGCGAGGAACAGGTCGACCTTGCGCCCGATCTGTTCGTCATCGGCAACGTCGTCACGCGCGGCAATCCGCTCATGGAAGCGATTCTCGACCGCGGTCTGCCCTATATGTCCGGCCCGCAGTGGCTTGGCGAACACGTGCTTGCAGACAAGTGGGTGCTCGCTGTCGCCGGCACGCACGGCAAGACGACGACGAGTTCGATGCTCGCGTGGCTGCTGGAGGACGCCGGTCTGAATCCCGGGTTCCTCATCGGCGGCGTGCCGCTCAATTTCGGCGTATCGGCACGGCTCACCGATTCGAATTTCTTCGTGATCGAGGCCGACGAGTACGACACGGCGTTTTTCGACAAGCGCTCGAAGTTCGTCCACTATCGGCCCCGCACGGCGATCCTCAACAATCTCGAGTTCGATCACGCCGACATCTTCGCGGACCTCGCCGCGATCGAGACGCAATTCCATCACCTCGTGCGCACGGTGCCGCGCATCGGACGCGTCATCGCGAACGGACGCGAGGCGGCGCTCGAGCGGGTACTCGCACGCGGCGTCTGGAGCGAGGTCGAGCGGTTCGGCGTGGACGGCGGTTGGCGGGCGCTGCCCGCGGCAGACGGCGAGCGCGTCGACGAACGCTTTGCCGTCTGCTGGCAAGGCGAGCGGATGGGCGTCGTCGATTGGCAGATCCAGGGCGAACACAATCGCATGAACGCGCTTGCGGCCATCGCCGCTGCGCGCCATGTCGGCGTGCCGCCGGCTGCGGCCGCGCAATCGCTCGCAGCGTTCCGCAACGTCAAGCGTCGCATGGAAGTGCGCGGCAGCGTCGACGGCGTGACCGTCTATGACGACTTCGCCCATCATCCGACCGCCATCGAGACGACAGTCGCCGGCTTGCGCACGCGGCTGTCCGACGGAGCGCGCATTCTGGCCGTGCTCGAACCGCGTTCGAACACGATGAAGCTCGGCGTCATGAAGGCCCAACTGCCGGCCAGCCTGGTGGCGGCCGAACTCGTCTTCG
>CBJMQH010000272.1:0-7292 GCA_966431825.1 uncultured Trinickia sp. | reverse complement strand
TGCCGCTTCATCTTGAACAACGCCGAGGCCTCGCTGGCCATCGTGGACGGTGACTTGAATCGCGTGCCGGACGTCTTCGCCCGTCACGGCCCCGGTGGCCGCAATCGCGCGCCGCGCGGCGAGATCGGCCTGCGCACGGTCGAGCTCGGCCTGACGCAGTTTCACATCGGCGTCGTAACGTGCGTCGGCCGCGACCATGCCGCGTACGGCCCGGACTGCCTGCGCGAGCTGCGCCTGCGCGGCGGCAAGCTCGATTCTTGCATCGGCTGCGTCGATTTCGACGAGCGGTGTGCCGGCCGTCACGCGATCGGTATTGTCGGCAAGAATGCGCGTCACGGTGCCGCTCACCTGCGGTGTGATTTGCACGACGCGCCCGCCTACATAGGCATCGTCGGTAGTCCGTACATTACCGTTCGAGAGCATGTTCCAGGCGAGGCCCGCGCCGCCCACGATCAGGACGGCCGCGGCGATCGCGGTGAGACGCTTCTTGCGCAGCGCGCTGCGCTGCTGGACGAGTTCGATTTGACTGGTATCACTCATGATCGCTTGAAGTCGTAGATGCGGAAGGGGAGACGGACGGTTGCCATGCGCCGCCGAGCGCGCGAATCAATGTGGTCTGCGCGAGCGCGATGCGCGCGTCCTCGTCCGCCGAGCGGCGCTCCGACAGTAAGAGCGCCGTTTCCGTCGCGATGCGATCGAGCTTGCCCGAGAGGCCGTGCTGCTCACGCTCGCGCTGCAAACCCACGACGCGACGCCAGTGCGTCAGCGCTTCATCGGCTTCGCGCTTTCTCGCGCGTTCGGCTTGCAGCGTTGCGATGCCGTCAGCGACCTGCGCGAGTGCGGTTGCGACGGCCTGGTTGTAGGTGCTCACCGCGGCGTCATACTCGGCAGTGCGTTTCGCGAGGTTGCTCTTGAGCTGGCCGCCGTCGAAGATCGGCAACGTGATGGCCGGCCCGATCCCGAGTGCCGTACTGCCCGGCCGTAGCAGCTGACCGAGGTCGAGGGCCTTGAGGCCCGCGAACGCATTGAGATCGATGTCGGGGTAGAACGCAGCCTTGGCCACGCCGATCTCGTGCGCCGCGGCTTCGACATTCGCGCGTGCGAGTGCGACATCGGGCCGATAGCCGAGCAGCGTGGCCGGGATCGGCGACTGCGGTGCAGGGTCGGCGAGCGTCGTCAGTGCGGGCCGTGCGAGCGTGTCGCCGAATGCCGGGCCAGCGCCGACGAGCGCCGCGATCTGATTGCGGCGCCGCGCGATTTCACCGGTGAGACGCGCGATTTCGCTGCGTGTTTCAGTGATCGCATCGCGCGCCTGCACGGCATCGATATCGGTGGCGAGCCCCGACTGCGCGCGCAGCTTCAAGAGGTCGATCACGCCCTGGCGGCGCGAGAGCGCATTCGTCCCGATGTCGCGGACCTTGTACGCGGTGTCCAGGCCGACGTAGGCTTCGACGATCGCCGTTTCGAGCAGCAGGCGCGCATCGGCGGCTTCGGCCTGTGCCGCGTTCACGCGTTCGCGCGCAGCCGCTTTGCCTTCGCGACGCTTGCCCCAGAAGTCGAGCCGGTAGTGCGCGTCGAGCGTGAGGCTTCCCTCGCTGCCGCCCTTGCCCGCATATTGCGACGAATAGGTGTAGTGGTCCGGGAAGTGTTCGACGGCTGCGCTGCCGTTGCCGGTGAGGGAGGGCACATCGCCGGCCGAGACGACGCCGAGCTCGGCCTGCGCACGATCGACGCGTGCGACCGCAAGCGTGATACCGGGGGCCGATTCGACGGCACGCGCGATGAGCGCATTCAGTTGCGGATCGCCGTAAGCGGTCCACCACGCAGCGCGGTCGATGGGCAGCCCTGTCTGTGCCGTCTGCCCGTTGGCCACGGCATCCTTGATTGTCTTGCCCGAATCGCTTTCACTGAATGCAACACGCGTCGTGCGCGGCGCGATCTCGGCAGCGCACCCGAAAAGCGATACGACAACGCTGCCGACGATCGCACTTGTCGCCATCTGAAGCAGCGTGCGCCTCGGTGCGTGCGCCGTGCGTCGCTTGAGCGATGTTTCCACAGCCATTCCCGACTCCGTATGATTCGCGTTCCAATTGATGTTGCTGAGGTTAGCGGCGTCGGAGCCTTTCAGAAATGATCTATGGAGGAAACAATATTTTCAAAACCTGAAAGTTAAGTTCGTGCTACGTTTCGACCAACGAAAAGGCGATCTGTAATCATTCCTGGCATGCAACCACCTCTCGATCTGAACCTGCTGATCGCGCTCGATGCGCTCTTGACCGAGGGCAGCGTCACGGGCGCGGCCGAGCGCATGAACCTCAGCGTGCCGACGATGAGCCGCACGCTGAACAAGATCCGCGAGATGATCGGCGACCCGATTCTGGTGCGCGCGGGCCGCGTGCTCGTGCCGACGCCCCGCGCGCTCGCGCTGCGCGAAGGCACGCGCGAAGTCGTGCAGCAGGCGCGCGCGCTCTTGCAAAGCGGGGAGGAATTCGATCTGCGCCAGCTGACGCGCACGTTCACGATCCGCGCCGACGATGGCTTCATCAGTACGTATGGGCCGATCATGCTGCGGCTCATGATGGAATCTGCGCCGAACGTGCAGCTGCGCTTCAGGGCGCAAGGGCAGCAGGATGTCGAATCGTTGCGCGAGGGGCTGATCGATCTCGACGTCGGCGTCATCGCCGATATCGGGCCGGAGATCGTGCGCCAGGCCTTGTTCCGAGACCGCTTCGTCGCGGCCTTTCGCGTCGGCCATCCGCTCGAGCAGGCCGAGACGATCACGCCGGAGCGCTTTTGCGAGTACCCGCATGTGACGGTCTCGCGACGTGGCCGCACGACCGGCCCCGTCGACGACATGTTGCATGCCATGGGGCTGACCCGTCGCGTGATGGTGGTCGCCCCGACGTTCGCGGAGGCGCTCGCCATCGCGCGGGAAACGGATCTTGTCGCCTGCGTGGCCGAGCGACTGACGCAAACGGCGCGGCACGGCATGCGCACACGCGAGCTGCCTGTCGCCACGCCGCCGGTCCTCATCTCTCAGGCATGGCA
The DNA here is from genome assembly GCA_966431825.1 of uncultured Trinickia sp. Taxonomy (GTDB): domain Bacteria; phylum Pseudomonadota; class Gammaproteobacteria; order Burkholderiales; family Burkholderiaceae; genus Trinickia. The sequence goes on along the minus strand of CBJMQH010000272.1, from coordinate 4,244 downwards.
CCCGCGCTTCGGTGCCGATCCCGCCAATCGCGCGCTGCGCGGGCTGCTCAAACAAGCCTGCGAGCTCTCGAGCTGATTCCCGCCGCATTTCTCACCTCTTCGCCGCTGGTAAAAGCGGCGATGCACGCCTGCATTTCATTTTCTAAAACTGTGAGTTTTGTCAGCGATGCGCCGCAAAACGCGAGCAGTGTCCGCGTGACACGCGACGCAATGCGCGTCGTTCATATGCGCTATCGCTGATCGAACCTGTTGCTGACTGGCGGGGCGCATTTCGACGAAATGCGAGTTGCCCGAGTCGAATTGCATAAATACACTGCATCGCAACGAACATTGCTTTGCATATAGAGCAATCGTCATCGAATCGGGATCGCCGGCATGAGAACCGGCGGCCCGTTGCTGGCTGCTTCGTGCGTACGCGCCACGAGGCAATCCATTCCACGTGCAGTTTATTTGCGCCACCCAGCCGGGCAAGGCGTAGTCACGTCCGGGCGAGCCCGGCGTGCTAATGGATCCGAGGAGGAGCACTTGAAGAACGATTCGATTTTTGTGCGGGCAGTGGCGAGTGAACCCGATTCGATCGCCATCTATACGGGCGACGAATATCTGGCGAGTCTCGATGACGATCGCGAGATCTGGCTCAATGGGGAACGCGTGCGCAACGTGGTCGATCATCCGGCTTTCCGGAATTCCGCACGCATGATCGCCCGGTTTTACGACGCCATCCATGAGCCGTCGCGTCGCGACGCGCTGACGATGCCGATGGACGACGGCAGCGGCTTCCGGTGCCATCGGTTCTTTCAAGCGCCGCGCTCGGCGCAGGAACAGCTTGCCGCACGCGATGCGATTGCCGAGACGGCGCGCCTGAACTATGGCTGGATGGGCCGCACGCCCGATTTCAAGGCCGCATGGATCGGCACGTTCGGCGCGAACAGCGAGCTCTACGGCGAGTACAGCGAAAACGCGAAGCGTTGGTACGACCTCACGCGCAGGCGCTTGCCGTTCATCAACCACGCGGTCGTGAATCCGCCCGTGGACCGACATAAGGATCCGAACCATTCCGATGTCTTCGTGCACGTTGACGAGGAAACCGACGGCGGGCTCGTCATCAGCGGTGCGAAAGTCGTCGCGACTGGTGCGGCGCTTACGCACTACACGTTCGTGGCCCACTACAACGTCGTCTATCGCGACAAGAAGTTCTCGCCGGTCTTCATGGTGCCGACGAATGCGCCGGGCGTGAAGCTCATCTGCCGTCAGTCGTACGAACTGAATGCGTCGCGCACGGGTACCCCGTTCGATCACCCGCTCTCGAGCCGCATGGACGAGAACGATTCGATCCTCGTCTTCGATCGCGTGTTCGTACCGTGGGAAGACGTGTTCATGTATGGCGTCGAGCAGTCGAACCGCTTCGTCGAGCATTCGGGGTTCTTCGGGCGCACGCTGATGCACGGCTGTACACGCCTCGCGGTCAAGTTCGACTTCATCTGCGGCCTGTTCCTGAAGGCGGTGGAGATGGCCGGCACGAGTCAGTTCCAGGGCGTGCAGGGTGCAGTCGGCGAAGCGATTGCATTGCGCCACATGCTCTGGGCGCTGTCCGATTCGATGGCCTGGCGCGTGGAGCCGTGGAAGGGCGACTTCGTGCTGCCCGACACCGAATCGGCGCTCGCCTACCGCTCGCTGGCCGGCGATGCCTACAGCCGCGTGATCAATCTGATCCGCAAGACGGTGGCAAGCTCGCTCATCTATCTGCCGTCCCATGCCGACGATTTCCGCCAACCCGACGAGCGTCCGTACCTCGATCGCTATGTGCGCGGCGCCGACGGCGTCGATGCGCTCGAACGCGTCAAGCTGATGAAGCTGCTCTGGGATGCGATCGGCTCCGAGTTCGCTTCGCGGCACGAGCTCTACGAAATCAACTACTCGGGCAGCTACGAAAAGAGCCGCATCGATACGTTGAACGTTGCGCGCGGCAGCGGGCGCGACGCGAAGATGACCGCTTTCGTCGACCAGTGTCTGGCCGAGTACGACCTCGACGGCTGGCGTGCCCCCGATCTGAGCCGCGTACCGATGGCAGCTTGATGGTTGCACGGCTTCACGGCTTCGTGGCGGGATCCTCTCGCCGCGAAGGCGTGGGTACGATCTGAACGGACGAGCCGCCGCAACAGCAACAACAGTCAGCACCGTGAGAGTCGAACCGGCTACGTAAAGCCGGACATCCATAAAGCGATGAGGGAAAGGGCCGTGTACGAGAGAGAAAGGGAAGTGGCTGTCGTGACCGGTGCCGCGAGCGGCATCGGATCCGCAACGGTGCGCGCGCTTGCGCGCGAAGGGTATGACGTCGTCTGCATCGATCGCAATCGTGCCGCACTCGACGACTTGCTCGGCGATATCGGCGTACGGCATCGCGCGTTTTGCTTCGACGTCTGCGACGAGCAGGCCGTGACCGAAGCGTTTGCCGAAATCATGCGCTGGCGTGGCCGCATCGATGCGCTCGCGACCTGCGCGGGCGTTGTCGATACGACCGAATGGGACAAGCTGTCGACCGAGCGTTTCATCGAAGTGATGAACGTCAATGTGCTCGGCACGTTCCTCTCGATCCGAGAAGCGGCATCGGTGATGCGCAGCGGCGCCCGCATCTGCACGGTGTCGAGCGTGGCCGGCATTCGTGGCGGCGGGCTGGCCGGCACTGTCGCCTATGCGGCGAGCAAGGGCGGTGTGATCGCGATGTCGAAAACGCTCGCCCGTGAGCTCGGGCCACTCGGCATTACGGTCAACTGCATTGCGCCTGCCGTCATCCGCACGCCGATGCTCGATCGCACAACGCAGACGGCCGGACAGATCGAACGCTTTCGCGGCATGACTGCACTGCGGCGCGAAGGCAGCGCGTCGGAAGCGGCCGAAGCGATCACGTGGTTCCTCTCGCGGCATTCGTCGTTCGTGACGGGCACGACGCTGCCCGTCGACGGCGGGCTGACGATGCTTTGATCGTCCTCCTCCCGCAATTTCTCACTCGGAGCATTGATGGCCATTTCCAGCGATAACCCATTCTCACTGATGCGCTCGTGGTTTTTTGTCGGCGGTGCCGACGAGCGTGCGCTGCACGACGCGGGCGCAACGGGCGCAGACGTCGTGATTCAGGAACTCGAAGACTTCACGCCGAGCGAGCAGCGCCCGGCCGCGCGTGCGCTCGCGCAAGGCGCGATGACGTGCTGGCGCGAGCGAGGCGCGGTACCCGGCGTGCGAGTGAATCCGCTCGATACCTGCGGCCTTGAAGACCTTGAAGGCGTGATGCCGGCGCGGCCGGCCGTCGTGATGATGTCGAAGGTCGAGACCGCTCGCCAGGTCGAGGCGCTCGATGCGGAAATCGGCCGGTGGGAAACGCGCCTCACCTTGCCGCCGGGCTCGACGGCAATTGTGCCGAACATCGAAAGCGCGCTCGGTGTCGTCAATGCAATCGCGATCGCAAAAGCGAGCCCGCGCGTGTTGGCGATGCTCGTGGGCACCGAAGATATGGTCGTCGATCTCGGCGCGGACCGCTCGCGCGAAGGTACGGAGCTTTTCCATCCGCGCGCGCGCTTCTTGCTCGAATGCGCGGCGGCCGGTGTGCTGGCGATCGATTCGCCGTACACGTTCTCCGATGAGGCGGGCGCCGACGCCGACATGCGGTGGTCGCGCTCGGTCGGCTACAAGGCGAAAGCGGTCGTGAACGCGCACCTCGTGGCGCTTACGAACCGCGAACTGACGCCGTCGGACGAGAAGGTCGCGCTCGCACGGCGGCAGGTCGAAGCGTTCGACGCGGCGCGTCGCAACGGTATGATGCGCGCGGAAGTGGACGGCCTCGTCGTCGAGTGGCCGAGCTATTCATCGGCACAGCGACTCATCGCGCGTCATGCGCAACTTGCCGAACGCGGGCGGATTATTCCCATTACGGCGCGTGGTGCCGGCACCGAACAGGGCGGCGCTGCCCTTGGAAGCGGTCTTGTGTTGGCATTTCCGGCACACATGAACCGCGTTCTCGAGCTCGACGATGAATCGCTCGCCGTTGTCCGGCGTGATCAGGTTGATGGTGAAGCGCAGCCCCTCCGCCTTGCGGCTGTCCATGCGGATGCCGAGGAAGTTCAGGAACAGCTCCGTCGTCATGGCCCGGATGACATCGGGGCTGCTGGAGCTGGCGGTTTCTCCCTGCGGAATGCCGGTGCGCAGCTCGTAGGCTCCGGCGAGGAAGCTGTTGCGCAGGCCCGGGTTCT
>CBJMQH010000271.1:0-7327 GCA_966431825.1 uncultured Trinickia sp. | reverse complement strand
GTGTGCTCAGTACCCAGCGCCGAAGACGCAAACCCGGAAACGATCACCGCCAAGCACGCAGCTGACAGGTCCAAAACCCTCGCTGCGCGCGCTGCTGCAAGAAGTTGTGCATCGGTAGGCAGCGCCGGCGCTGCAAGCGCACCGTCGCGCACCGTGTACCCGGGCGTCGATAGACAGGTCTTCCACTCCGGTTCGCTGATTTCGATCGCCTGCGACCCAAGCGGTACCGGGCTGTCGACCGAATCGTAAAAGGCCACAATCTCGCCCGCTGCGTTGAAGCCTGCGTATTTTTGCCCCATCTGATTCACCGCCCGATAACAAGAAGTTGAATTGCGCCGACCGCCGATGCGCCAGTACCGTTGGGGTTCCACCGGTTTCCGTTCAAATAACTGGCCGTCGTGTTGTAGATCGTGCTGTAGCTCGCACCACTGTCGAGGTTAGTGCACAGCGCCCCAAGGCAACCCGTAGGGAACGCTGTTGGATAGACCCAGGCCCAGCCCGTCGAAGCAGTCAAGACGCCCCACTGCACAATCAGGCCGCTAGGAAGCTTCTGGTAACCGGCCGATCCAATCGAGCCAGCAAAAAACGCCGAATACGGCAGCATCGCTTCCCCAAAAACCTCCCAGGACATGCCGTCGGTGACAACGTCGCAGGTTCCTCCTGGTTGAAGCGCGAACCCTGCAACGTTGGTCCGACCAAGATTGATGTTCTGGCCGGTCGCAGCCGAGACCGCCACTGCTGTCCCGGTGTTGTTGTAGATGCTGAACGCAGCCCCTGCGATACCGGTGGTCGGCGGCAGCGTTACAGTCACGCCCGCCCCACCATTTATCTCGACAAGCGATCCCGCCTGCGCCGGTGTCAACGTGATCGAGCTCACAACATTGACAACCCCCTGCCGGTTCCCCAACGCCCGCTGCACAAACCCGGTCGTCGCCAGCTTCATGCTGTTATCGAACTGCGCGGGCGTACTCCCATAGGACCCCGAAGGAATCTGCTGCGCCCCGCCCGCGCACTCCATCAACACGCAGATCGGGTTTCCGCTGTTCACGCTCGCGATCGTCGTCCGCATGAAGATCGCAGTGCCGCCCGCGCATAGTTCGCCGCCTTGCAGCGGCTGCAAACCGAGGCCATACACCGGAATAGCCGCAAGCCCGTCGGGGGCATACGTCGAGGCCCCCGTATTCGTGTGCGCGATCTTCACCGCTTGCACTACGCCGTCAACCCACGTAGCCGCAACAAGCGGCGTCCCATTCGCCGCCGCGTACGCATTCGCCGTCCCCACATCGGCCAACACAACCGTGTTCTGCCCAATGCGTCGAATCGCCGAAAGCAACTGGTCATACACCGTCTTGCCGGGCGTAATCCCCGCCGCCTTCACCACGTTGAGCAATTCCAGCATCAACGAATTCATATAGTCGGCAGTCAGAATCGTCGGCGCCTGGCCGCTGACCGGATTGCCGTCCGTGAAGTAACCCGGCGTGCCCGCCGCCGCCGGTGCGGGCAGCGACGCCACGCAACTCGGATCATCGTATTGATACATTCGTGCCTCAATAAGCGAAATGAAGAATCGTGTGCGCGGGCTTGACCTCGCCCAGCTCGCATTCGAGAACCGCGTTCCCCCAACTCGCGAGCGGCTGCCCCATGCAGGACTGCGCCATCCTGAAGTACGTCATCGTCACAGCCGGCGCATTGATCTGCCACGCATGCGCCCACTCCGCGCGCCCCAGCGGCGAACGCATCGCCTGCTGCCCCATCCGGAACGGCGTGAACTCGCTCACCGTGACGTCGTACCCCAACGCTCCCGCATAGCCGACGAAATAAGGCACCGCCTGTCCGCCGCTATTCACGAGCCGCGCAACAACCTGTTTCTGCCGCCCCTGCAACGTCGGCGACGGCCCCGCGCACGGATCGGGCAAGCCGAGCGCAGCCTCCCACTCGGGCAGCAAATCCGCGCTCGTCGCCGGAAACGCATCGCCAAGCAAATAGTTGTTAGCCTGCGTATGCCGCGTCCAAGTCGGCGCGAGTCCGCTCACGACCCGCGTCATCACCGCATCGGGATCGCGCGGCCAGGCAAGCCCGCGCGGCATCAGCGCCTGCAGCGCGCCAACAAAATCGGAATCCTGATAATCGGGCGCGGCCATTTACGGTAACCAGTTGATCGTGCCAAGCACAGGCAATTGCCCCGTCGTGCCGACAATGTTTGCCACCGGAGCGGTGATGACGAACCCTTCGGTCCCCGAAATAGCCGCAATCGCCGAATTGATGTACGACAGATCGATCACCCCGTTCTGCCCCGGCGTCGTACCGAGCGGCGAGCCGTACATCGCGAAGATCCCCGCGATCGCCGAAGCAATCAACGCCTTCGTCGCCAGCGAAAAGTTGGCCGCGCCCGTAATCGTGAAATTCACGACTTGCTGCATCGGCGCGCAGACATAAACCAACGCAGTGGCAGGCCGCAGCGGATAAATCCAGTTGGCCACAGCGAGCAGATCGCCCGTTGCCTGCGTGCCCCGCGTCTCGGCCGCCGCCACGCCGTTCGCACCCTGCGCAAAACCGGCGTTACCCGCTTCCGTCACATCGAACATCGGATAGACAACCACCGTGCCCGCACCGAATCCGTTCGGATTGCACCACGCCCGCGTCACCCCGTTCACCTGCAGCGCCCAACTCACGTAGTCCTTCTGCGCGCCCCCTTGCGGCACGTTCTGGTAGGCAAACAGCATCCGGGTGCGCAAGCTGTCATCCGTCTCCACATCGGCACCGCCGGTGAACGCCGTCGAGACAGCCCCCGTCGAATTGATCCCCGCAATCGCGGTTCCGAGCGTCATCCCCGTGCCCACGTCGCAATTGCCGAAGGCACCGGTTAAACCCGCCGGATCGGCGTCGGCCACGGCAGCGACCGTCACGACGCCATTAACCACCGTGCCTGCAGCGAGCGTCGTATAACCGACGCCATCGCCGCGTACGACGGGCGTGCCGCTCGGCAAAACCGTGCCGTTCGCACCCGAGAACGTCACCATGCCCGGCGTCGCCGCGCCAGCCTGCGTGGCCGGCTCGCGAAATACGTTCTTCAACGCACTCCAGGCTTCCAGGAATTCATCGCTGGCTGTGAACGGGTTCGATTGCTTCGCAACCCAGTCCGTGTAGCAGTACTGCAATTGAGCAAGCCCGGCCAGCGCCGTCCCCAATACGTTCAGGCTCGAAAACCGCAACAGCGGATCGGCGCCGGCGGCGCTCGCACGCAGATCGGCCGCAACCTGATCGCGCAGCTGCTTCAATGTCGGTCGTGGATAAGGCATCTCAGTTCACCCCCTGCCAGGCCCACGTATAGCGGCCCGTCGTCAATAAAGTGCCGTCCTGCTTGTAGGCAATCACCTGCGCACCGAGTACCCCGCGCGAAACCCATTGCGTCGTGACGTCGAAACGCGCGACCACCCCGTCGTCGATCAACCATGCAAGCGCCTCGGCCAGATAGTCGTAAGCGCGCTGCAACGTCTCCCGCGTCTGCTTGGAACGCGAAAGCAGCCACATTCGCGAGCCGATCGGTACGTCGTCGTCAGCCCACCAGCCGCGCGGATCGTCGGTGCCGTCGGCAATCGCATCGCCCGGCTGCGCCATGCGGTCGGTAAACAGGCTGATCAGCATCGCAGTCTCGAGATCGTTGCCGGTCGCGAGCATCGGTCCGTTCAAGCTCCAATCGCCGCGGCGATGCGCGGCGTCCCACGAAATCGTGATGTCGGCCATGTCCTTCAGTCATAAAAAAAGCCCGCATGGAAGCGGGCTTGTCTTGGTCATCGTCGCTGCCGGCGCAATACCCCGCAGGGCATCGCATCGCACCGCCGTCACATCGTCGGCACAGGCGTACCCGTGGTGGCCGTAGCGCTGCCGGGCTGCACGTTCGGCACCGGGTGCTCGTGCACGTCGTATTCGGCGCGCATGGTTTTCATCGTGGCGGCGTTCGATCCTGCGTTGTCCTGAACGTCGCCGCTCGCCGCAACGAGCGGCGCCTGAAAACTGACCCCGCCCGGCGCCGTAACGTTGAACCGCCCGCCACAGTTCACCGTGAAATCGCCCGTGCAGTTCACGCTCACGTTCTTTGCACCGTTTACGACGACGTCCTGCCCCTTCGCGGTCACCACAATGCCGCCCGACGCCGTCAAATAGACCTGCTTGCCGTCCTCGCTGTAGAGCATCGATTCGCCTGCAACAAGGCCCGTGGGGCGCGACGCCTGATGATTCGTCGCGACGATCGCACCCATCGCCGGATCGCCGGCCACATGCAACGCCAGCACGTCGGAACCGAGCGGCGGATTCGAGGTAAAGCCGAATTCCGCCACGCGCAGCCGACTATCGGCCGTCACGAGTCCGCTCATGCGAACCTGCATTTCCTGCACGGGCCCCGAGTCGTCCACGTAGGTCACGCGGCCCCGGCCAAACAGAGCGCGCACGCGCAAAAAGAGTCGCTCGATCGCAGTCGCATCCATCAGTTCACCCGCTTGTCCTGCCGCGTCGACTTGCCGACCGTCGGCTCCTGTACGAATGCCTCGGGCGGCATGATCACGAGGTCCGTGCTGGTCCCGCTGCCGTCGCGCTTGTACGTCACTTCGGAAATCAGCCAGCGCTGCGGCGCAAGCTTCAGGCTCGGCAAGTCGAGCTCGACGAGCGTGTTCGGCGCCCATAGCGCGCCCGCCGCGTCGCGCCAGCTATCGGTGCTCACGTGCACCTGCTGTGCGCGCCCTTTGCGCCGCACGAGTTCCCAGTTCGCACGCTGCTTTGCGACCTGCGCGCCGCCTGTAGCGTTCTCGGCCACGATCGCGCGGTACCGAAAGCGCGATACCTCGGCATCCTTGGCCGTCGCCTTGACGTTGCCGGCGTCGCCCTTTTCCTTCAAGGTGTCGAGTCCGTGATAGACGGCGTCGTAGTCGGAGAACCGCTCGTCCATCGCCCAAGTCAGCGACGCAGCCTGCACGTTCACGCCCTCCTTCAACCCGCCCGCTGCGAGTGGCCGTGCGTTGACCGCATCGGCGTTCGCAGCCCCGACGAGCACGAGGTTCCCCTTCGCATCGTCGAACAGCAGCAGGCCGCGATAGCGACACGCGCGCTCCAGCACGTCGTAGATCGACTCGCCCGGCGATATGTTGGTCTGCGGAATCGGGGCGCCCACATCGGTTCCGGCAAGAACGCTCACCTCGACGCCATAAGCGGCACATAAGCGCTTCGCCATTTCCTGCACCGTCAATTTCGGCAGCTGGCTGCCGGGCCAATGTGCCGAGCAGTCGACAATGTCCTGGCACTTGCTGCGACCCGAAACGCCGATCGTATGGTCGTGTGCGCTGTAGGCCGGCTGATAACGATCGATGTAGCCGGTCAGGACGAGGTCGGCCCCGAGGTACACCTCGCACGCGTCGCCGGGCTGGACGATCAGATCGGCCGCACCGGGATAGCGCTCGGTGAACGAGACCTCGAAACTCGCTGGGCACCGCTCGATACCCCGCGACACCGACACGCTCGTCCAACCGCTGATGTCCCGCGCATTCGACAGCTTCACCCCGCCCTTGTCAGCTGTGCAGGTCGAGAGCGTCAAACGCAGTTCGTCCTTCATGATTGTTGTACTCCTCAATATTCGGCAGCTGTGCAAAGCCAGCCGGAAGCCGGACTAGCGAGCGAGCGCCGAGAAACTCGTCGGGCAAAACGCCGGGTGGATGGGTGCGATCTGCTGCACGAGTCCCGGTTCGCGCGACGGGTCGCGATACAAGCGTTGCGCCAGCACGAGCGAGGGGAGCGCCGCCTGCAAGCGGAACGTACCGACCGCAGCGAGATCGGCGCCCCGTGCAGTCAGATCGGCCACGACCGACTGGCGCAGCGCGCGCAGTGCTTCATATGAGGCGTCATCGCCCGTATTGCCGGCCGTTTCGATCTCGCCGTCGATCAACGCGACCGTGGACGCGAGCACCGCATTCGCATCGTCGCGCGATGACGGCTGGTAGGTGCCCGATGTCACGGCGACTTGCGCGATCGCGTAACGCCGGAACAAAGCGGCCGATGCATCCTGAATCGCGCCCATCGCCTCGCCGATCTGGCCCGGGGTTGTGACAGGCTTGGGCGTGTATGTCGCGAGCCCGCTTAGCATGTGCAATGCATCGGCCGGGTCAGCCGCGCTTGCCGCAACCGACGCGACCAGCGATTGCGCAGCCGCGCCGAACGATGTGGGATCGCTCGGCTGGCCCGCCGCCGCAACGAGAAGCGCCCCCGCCGAGTTCACAGTGCTGCGCGCGGCCGTCGATACGGCAAGCAGGTCGGACACGGTCGTATCGAGCGACGCCTGAAAGTTTGCGCCACCGAAGCCGTCGTTTCCGCCGCCGAACAGCCGGCCGAAGTCGCCGGCGAGCGTCGACACGGCCCCGATCACGCGCTTGACGTCGTTGACGACCGCCATCGCCTTGCCGTACCACGCCTGTGCCGTCTGCACGCACTGACGCACCACCGCAGCACCGCGCGCCAGCGGGCCGAGAACGTTTTTCTTGAAGTCGTCGAGTGCCGCGTCGATGAGCTTTTGCGCGGCGCTACGGTTGGCGGCAGCTTGTGCGGGCTTCGGGTTCGGATAGATCCGTGCGCCGGTCACCATCAGCGACAGACGCACGGCGAACACGGGCCCGAGATCCGCCCGCTCTTCGATCTCGACGCTCACGCACACGACGTTGTCGATCTTGCCGAGCGTCGGATGCACGAGTGCCGCGGGCTGCGCTCCTTCGCACACTGCGAGTAGCGCATCGCGCTGGCCCAGCAGCGACCGTCGGCCCGTGATGGCATCGTTCTCGACGAGAAAGCCCTGGACCTCGAACTGGCGCCCCTTCTTGCCGAGGTCTTCGATCCAGGCTTCGTCGCGATACGGATACTCGTGGTTGGCCGTTTTGCGGCCTGCCACCGTACGCACCGATTCGACGGCAAACGGCACACCGCCAAAACTCGCCGTGCGCAGCGAAGTGCGCCAGGTGCGCACGTCAGGGAAGTTGCCGTCCGCCAGGTTTTCGACCGTCGTCGCGATCGCGCCGATGCTGCCGGTGACGTTGACGACCTTGTCTAATGCATTCATGCCATTGCCCTCATGTCACTCGCCATCGAATATCGCGTCGTCGTCCGCAGGCTCACCCTCGGGCTGGTGCTCGATTCGACCCGCGCACCCGCGGGCACGTTGTCGAACGCTACGCGCACCGAAACCTCCGGTGTGCCGGTAGCCGCAGCGCCGCCACGGAGCATGAGTCGCCCCGGATCGGTGACGGCGCCGCGTGGAGCGTCTGCGTCACCGGCATGGCGACTGAGATCCGCC
>CBJMQH010000270.1:0-7355 GCA_966431825.1 uncultured Trinickia sp. | reverse complement strand
CCGATGGTCCTCAACAACATCGAAGCGGTGCTGTCGGCCGCGGTGCACGGCTTGGGCATCGCCTATATCCCCGACTTCGTCGCGCGCGACGCGTTGGCCGACGGACAGCTTCGACTCATGCGCGAAGCGCAGGCAACGGTGGAAGGCCCGTTCTCGGTCGTTTGGCCGACGAGCCGCCACATGGTGCCGCGCCTGCGCGCATTCGTCGACTTCGTGAGCGAAGCGCTTTTTCGTACGCCCGACGACACGCAAGCCCCCTGAGGGGCAGCGAGCGACTTCGCCGATGCCTCGCTCGGATCCCGCGTGCCCCCGAGTGCTTACGCCGTGGTCGGCGTCGGATCGAGCACGGCGTCGTGCCAGCCGATCGTGCGGAAGGAAAGCGCGGTATTGCCGAGCTTCGATTGCGTCAGGGCGATAGCGGGCGACGGGGCGCAGGGCAGCGCGTGCGGGCAAGCCCGGATGTCGTCGTCGGTGCGCGGGGCCCCGAGCGTGAAGAGCGGCGCGAGATCGCTGGCCAGCCGGAAACGATCGGTGTCGAGCAGCTGCGCCGGGCCCGGGCCTACGATCGCGGCCAAGGTCTTGGCCATCGCGAGGTGGTCGTGGAATGCGTGGTCGATCGTCCCGCGGCGGATATAAGGCGAGACGACGACGGCCGGCACGCGGAACCCGTAGCGGTCGAACCGGAACCCGCGCTTGGTGAGCGGCGTGGCCTGCGCCGGCGCAAGCTTCGGCATGTCGGCCACCATCGCAGGATCGGGCACGACATGATCGAAAAAGCCGCCGTGCTCGTCGAAGAAGACGAGGAGCATGCTCTCGTTCCAGTACTTCGAAGTGCGAAGCGCGTTATACAAGCGCTCGATCAGCGCCTCCGCGCGTCGCACGTCGCCGCACGGATGCATCGATTCGCCGCCATGGAAGTTGCCGAGCGGATCGTAAGCCGGCTCCACGAACACGAAATCGGCATCGAGCGTACCGTGGGCAAGGCTGTCGAAGAGCACATCGTGCGCGACGAAACGATTGCGAAACGCCTCTACCCCCTTCAAGGCTGCCGCTTGCGGCGTGTCGCCGTGGGCGACGAGCCAACGCTCGGGCGCAAGCCGCGTCAGAATCGAATCGTTGCCCAAGCCGAACTTTCCGGCATCGAAGAGGCTCGCTTCGAGCGCAGCGACGTCGCTCGGCGAATGGTCGAGGCCCCATGAGGTGCCCGCCAGCGCAAAGAACCGGTTCGGCCACGTCGGCCCCGGCATCGACGAGAACCACCGATCGCATACGGCGAACTCCGTTGCAAGAAAGTTGAGCACCGGCAGCTGATCGGGCGTGAACGCACGCAACGCGGTCGCCGCGTCGTAACCGTGCGCCGCAAGATCGCGCGCAAAGCCGAACGCATCGGCCGTCGTCGCGACACTGGGATAGACGCCCCCGGGCAGGCTTGCCGAATCGGCGACTGCTGCGTCGACGAACGGCTTGCCGCTGTCAGGGCCGCACAGCTGCACGAGCGTATCGGTGAATTCGTGTCCGGGATCGAACGATAGACTGAACGGTGCGCCTTGCCCGATGGCATAACTGCATCCAAGCGAGTCCGTGTTGTAGAACGTCGGCTTGCCGAGCAGACCGTCGGCCTGGGTCGCTACGCCGGCGGGCGTCGTGCCGCGCAGATCGGACCAGCCGAACACATTGTCGTACGACCGGTTTTCCAGCATCAACACGAACATCTTCTTGATATTGCCGATCGCAGACATGCATCGCTCCCAGGATCATCGTTTTACGCAAGAGGCGGCACCTATTACAGCCACTTGACAATCACACCTCATCGAATTCGCATCGAATCCACATTGGATCGCCCGCCGACAAGCACTTTAAAGCATCGAATAGTCACCGTGCAAATGACAATTCTGCCAGCCCTCGCCTTTTAATTGAGCACACACATGAAAGCGCCGCCCAGATGCCTCCCAATAGCACTGGTACAAACCCGAACTCCAACCTGCAGCTACATGCCCGACAAGCGTCTCGATCGCTGCTCATCGTGCCTCGTGACGACGAACGCCCCCCCTGCCGCCCGCATTCATCGCCAAAACGGCGCAAAGGAACCGGTGTCAAATGGGAGCCGAAAAGGCACAACCGATAACGGGGGGTTATTGCCTTTACGAAGATTCGCCTACAATCCGGAGCAGAAAAATAACCCAATAGCCGGGCAAACAAACCATATCGGCCTCCCCAGAGCGCCCGAAATCAAGTCGTTTGTCGCCTGCTTCCCGAAGTTTCGTGGCTTGAATGTCCGGCAGCGTTTTATGTCACGCGCGGCGCCGCGTCGACGGCGCCGCGCGCCCTGAACCGCCACTCGGAGGAACCATGCTGGAGACATCGCTCGCTGTTCTTTTACCCCGCCGCATAGGCGCCGCTTCATGCGCAGCTGGCCGCGCCCTGTCCGACCTTGCCTCGGTCGCCGGTACCAATGCAGGCCGATCGAGCCGCGACCGGCTCGCACGCGGCGCCCTTGCGCTCGCGTTCAGCGCCTGCTGCATCGCAGCGCCTTCGCACGCGGCCAGCGCGCTCGGGTCGTATAACGTCAAGCTCGACGAGACGTCGATTTCGGGGATCTCGTCGGGCGCGTACATGGCGGTGCAGTTCGCCGTCGCGCATTCGGCCATCATCCGGGGCGTCGGCGCGATAGCCGGCGGCCCGTACTACTGCGGGCAAAACGACCTGAACATCGCCTATCGAAGCTGCATGGTCGGTTACCCGGCCTATCCAAGCGCGCCGCCGCTCGTGACCACCGCACAGAGCTGGGCCACGGCCGGTGATATCGACCCGCTCACAAATCTCGCCGCGCAAAAGGTGTGGGTCTTCCACGGTTACAACGACGGCGTCGTCAAAAAGGGCGTCACGGACGTCCTGCTCGACTTTTACGCAAGCTTCACAGGCGCAGCGCACGTGTTTTACAAGGACAACCTGCCGGCCGCCCACGCGCAGGTCACTACCGACTGGGGCCAGGCCTGCAGTCAGACCGGTGGGGACTTCGTCAACAAATGCGGCTACGATGCGGCCGGTCTGCTGCTCCAGCACATCTACGGCACGCTCAATCCGCCGAACGCCGGCACGCTGTCGGGCGCGATCGTCTCGTTCGATCAAACGAAGTTCTATTCGGGCGACATTGCATCGATCGGTATGGCTTCGACCGGTTACGCTTACGTACCGGCGGCCTGCTCCGCGCAACAGCCCTGCCGCATCCATGTAGCGCTGCACGGCTGCAAGCAATACGCCGGCGCAATCGGTTCGGACTACTACATGCACGCGGGCTACAACCCGTGGGCCGATACCAACCAGATCATCGTGCTCTACCCGCAGACGATCGCCACGACATCAGCGCCGACCAACCCGAACGGTTGCTGGGACTGGTGGGGCTACACGAACGGCAACTACGCGAAAAAGAGTGGACCGCAGATCGGCGCGATCATGGCCATGATCCAACGGCTGGCCGGCGGCTACACGGGCTGGAAGAGCGCGCCTGCAGGCACCTTCGGGCCGCCTGCAAACGTTGCGGCAGCGGACAGCAGCGCCACGCGCGTCGACCTGCACTGGACACCCGTCGCCGGCGCAGCCGGCTATCGCACCTATCGCGCGGCCTGTGCGGGGTGCGCTTTTGCTTCGCTCACGAGCGCGCCGGTGCCTGGGGCAAGCTTCGGCGATGCGGGGCTCACGCCGAGCACGGCGTACTACTACCGAGTGCGGGCAGTCGACTCAAGCGGCAACGAAAGCGCCGACTCGGCCACAGTCAGCATCGCGACTGCGCCGCCGCCCCCGGCCTGCGACCCGTACTATCGAAGCAACTACGACCACTGGTACGAACAGCGCGCCTATACCGACTGGTTCAACCTCAACATCTACGCGAACGGCTCGAACCAGTGGCTCGGCTATACGGGGCCGGGATCGCTCGTCGCCGAGTCGTTTCTGCGCAAAACCGGCACGAACTACTACGTACTCGGGGTTTGCCAGTAGTCGCGCCCCGAACTGCCGGCATGACGCCGGCGGAACCGCCGAAACAGGGCCGCATCTCACCCGCCTGTCCCCGACCCGGCCGAGGTCGCCGTCCCGCCACGGCGCCGGCCGGGCGCTGCCTGCTCTTCTGCCCACCTGTTACCGCCTGGTCCATGGACCCTCCCCCTTCGTGGTGGTGGTTTCTTTCATTCGCCTCGCGAATCAATCGGCACTTATTCGTCCGCTCAAGAATTTCTTCATACGGCCGATATAGAGGCAGGCAGTAACAAGCACCAAGCGCCGTTATACCAATTAAGTCCATGTCATCGGAACGACCCCTCTGCAGGCGGCGCCCGCGCCCGTTGTACTGTTTCATCGTCGCTGTACCGGCGCTGCTCGGCGCCGGTCTCGCGCATGCGCAGGCCGCTGGCGAGAAAGGCGACGTGTCGCAGCTTGCGACGGCGGACCTCGCGGCCATGCCGCTCGAAGCATTGATGCAGGTGAAAGTCAGCACCGCGACGCTCCTTACGCAGCGCGTGGCCGACGCACCGGCGGCTGTTGTCGTTCTGACGGCCGCCGACATCCGTGACTACGGCTGGCGCACCCTCGCTGACGCACTGGCGTCGCTGCCGGGCCTCTACACGTCATACGACCGCACCTACAACTATCTGGGTGCGCGCGGCTTTCGTCGGCCCGGCGATTACAACAGCCGCTTTCTGCTGTTGATCGATGGCATGCGGATCAACGACGCCGTCTTCGATCAGGCGTCGATCGGCACCGACTTCCCGCTCGATCTCGACCTAGTCGAGCGCATCGAATTCGTCCCCGGCCCCGGATCGGCCGTCTACGGCTCGAACGCGCTGTTCGGCGTCATCAACGTGGTCACGAAGACGGGCAAGAATCTGAACGGCACACAGGTGGCCGGTTCGGTGGGCAGCTTCGGGGAAAGACGTGCTCGCGCGAGCTATGGATGGCACGGCAGCAACGGCGCCGACGTCGTGCTCTCCGCCACGAGCTACGACCGCAGCGGGCAGGATCTCTACTTCTCCGAATTCGATACCCCGGACCAGAACAACGGGGTGGCCCAGGGTCTCGATTACGATCGCGCGCAGTATTTGTTCGCGAAGATCGCGTATGGCGACTATCGTCTGAGTGCCGGTTATGGCAACCGAACGAAAGGCGTGCCGGCGGCACCGTATTCTGCCAACTTCAACCAGCCGTTCAGTACGACCGACACGCACAGTTTCGTCAACCTCGCGTATCGCCACGTTTTCACCCCAACGGTCGAACTGGCCGGACAGCTCTATTGGGACCGCTACGACTATCGCAGCCCGAGCATCTACGGCAGCGACCCTGCGGTCGTGAACATGGACGGCGATCGCGCGATCTGGTACGGCGCGGACATCCACGCGACGTTCACCGGGCTTGCTCGCAACAGAATCGTGCTGGGTGCCAACGTTACCCGCGACGCGAGTCAATACCAGTACAACTACAATGTCGACCCCTATCAACAGATTCTCGACAGCCGTCGCTCGAACAACTTCGGCGGGGTGTACCTCGAAGACGAAGTCAACCTGACCGACCGCGTGACCGTGAACGTGGGCGCGCGCGCCGATGCGTTGCCGGTCGGCGGTACGAACGTGAGCCCCCGGCTCGCATTGATTTTCAGGGCGACACCGCAAGACACGCTCAAGCTGCTGTACGGGGGGGCGTATCGCGCACCCAACGCATACGAGCGCTACTACACCATACCGGGCCCAGGCGGCCAAAGCGGCAACCCTTCCCTGAAACCCGAGCACATCACGACACACGAGTTCATTTACGACCGGGCAGTCGGCGAGAACGGCCACGCGACCGTGTCGCTGTTCCAGTACGACGTGCGCGACCTGATCTCGCAGACGACCGATCCCGACTCCGGAATCAGCATGTTCCAGAACGTGAACGAAGCGCGCGCCAAAGGCGCCGAATTCGCGTACGAGCAACAGTTCGCGGGCGGCGCCCGGGTCCGCGCAAGCTACGCCTGGCAAATTGCGCGCGACAGCGCAACGGGCGACGTGCTGCAAGATTCGCCGCGACATCTCGGCAAGCTCAATCTGTCGGTCCCGCTGTTCAATCACAACGCACGCCTCGCCACCGAGCTGCGCTGCGAATCGATGCGGCTCGCAGCCGTGGGGTCGGCGGGCGGCTATTGTCTCGGCAACGTGTCGATCGGCAGCGATCGGCTCGTCCGCGGCGCCGATCTGTCGTTCTCCGTCTACAACGTGACGGACAAGCGCTATGCAGATCCGACGGCGCCCGGCTACACGCAGAACGTCCTCGTGCAACAAAGCCGTACGTTCGTCGCGAAGCTCGTCTACGGTTTCTGACATGCTGCCGCGCTCAGGCCCTCTCCTATCGCGCCCGCCCAAGGCGGCCTCGATCGGACGCTCGGCGCTCCGGCGGCCGGCGCTCGTGCGCGTGTTGCATGCCACGCGCTGGGCGTTCATCGCGGCGCTATTCGGCGTGCCCGCCCGCGCGCAGGTCGACCTGTCTTCGCTCGAAGCCGCCTACATCTTCAACTTCGCGCAGTTCACCGAATGGCCGGCGGCGGCCATCCGCGGACCGAACCTCGTGCTTTGCGTCAATCCGCGTGCCGAGATCGGCGCTGCGCTCGCGAAGCTCGACGGCCGCCCCGTCGGCAAACGCACGCTCGCCGTGCGCGCCCTACCCGACACGACAAGCGTCGCTGCCTGCGGCATGCTCGTCGTCGACGACAGCAGCTCGGCCGCAGCCGCACTGAAAACCGCTCAGGCAACGGACCTGCCGCTGTTGATCGTTCGTACTGCAGATGGAGGAGAAGGCCCTTCCGTGATTGCACTCTTCAGGGAGGGCGACAGGCTGCGCTTCGATATCGACAACAAGGAAGCCACCCGCCGCCACTTGGGCCTGAGTTCCAAACTGCTACGTCTCGCAAGGAACGTTTCATGAAGCGCACCGGACACGGGACACCGAGCCCGCTCAAGGAGATGGCGCGCGTCAAGCTGGTGGGTGTGGGCGTCGCGTTGCTCATTTCGAGTGTCGTGCTGCTCGTCTACCAGGCGGTGACGCTGCGTACGTCGCTGACCGACGACGCGACGCTGCTCGCCGACATGATTGCCGACAACGTGACCGCACCCGTGCTGTTCGCCGACCAGGCCGCAGCGGCCGAAGTCCTGCATTCGCTGCACAAAGTCCCCTACGTCAAGTGCGCGACGATCTACACGGCAGACGGCAAACGCTTCGGGCGCTACGCCGCGAAAGGTGCAACGCTCGCCGATATCGCCCCGCTCGCACCCGACGAGTCGCCGCACGCCACGCGCCGCTTTGCGCGCAGCGACGTCGTCGTGGCCGCCCCGATCGTG
>CBJMQH010000269.1:0-7374 GCA_966431825.1 uncultured Trinickia sp. | reverse complement strand
TGGGCGTCGAGGCGCCGAAAAAACCACATAGCGCGATTCGTATCGGACAGTGGTTGGCGGCTGCGCAAAACGTGCTCGGCGCCCTGCTCGGGCAGTGCGAAGGCGGCCAGCAAGAGCGCAAACGGCATCGTGGCGCGGTGAAGCGCAGCCGGCCAGCCGATGCCGTTCGCGTTGGTCGCCACGATGACACGGCGTGCGAACGCCGTGCCGGCGGGGGTATCGAGACGCACCGGCGCATCGGTGTCGCGGGCTGAAGCCGAGCCGCCCGAACTGCCCACCAACGGCGACAGCAGCGGACAATGCGTGGCGAGCGTGCCGCCGCTCGCCATGAACGTTGCGGCGAGCCCGCGCGTGAAGGCGAGCGGATCGAGTTGTCCACCCTCTGAGAGGCACAGCGCTGCGCCGTAACACCGGGCGCCCGTCGCGGCCTGCAATGCATCTCGCTCGACGATGTGCGCCTTCACACCGGCTCCGCGCAGTTGCGCGAGCCGCTCTTGCAGCACAGGCGCGTCGGCTGCACATGCGTCCGGTTGCAACCAGCCCGTCTGCTGCGCGTCGCAGGCAATGCCCTCGTCGCGAATAAACGCGAACAGTGCGTTCGCTGCGCCGGCGAGCGTCGTGCCGAAGTGTGCGGCGGCCTCGGTGCCCCAGGCTTGCGCGAGCGTTTCGGGGTTCGCACGGCTGAGCGCCGGGATGACGAACCCGGAATTGCGGCCGGAGGCCCCGGCACCGGGCTCTGCCGCCTCGAAGACGGCGACGCGCCGCCCCGCGCGTGCGGCTCGAATGCCGGCGATGAGGCCCGTGATGCCGGCGCCGACGACGGCCACGTCGTAGCATTCGCCGTCGAACGACAGGCGGTGCGTGGGCGCTGCGCCAAAAGGCGCGGCCGTCGCCCACCCCGGCGCTTCAGCGCAAAGCTTCGCTAACGAGGTCATCGTCTGCATCGGCCGATCCCTGTTCCGAGACTGCGGGCGCCGTGAGGCGCGCGGCGAGAGACTGCACGATCGAAGCGGAACGCAGCGCGAGCAGGCTGAACGATCCTGAGTCGCCCATGCCGTGCGACGATTCGCAGAGCCCGTTCAGATACAGCGGTGCCTGCGCGTCCCGCGCGCCCTTGAATTTCACGCGATAGTCGAACGCAACGTTCAGATGGCTGCTATCGAGGTCGAACTGCGGCGCGAGGCGCTCGAGCAACGCCGGATAGCGTTCGCGCTTCGGGCCGCTGCCGATATCGAGAAATCCTGTCGCGAGCACGACGAGGTCGAAGCGCTCGCGAGCCGTATCGCCGGTTACCGAGTTGCGCAATGCGAGCTCGATGCCCGCCGCCGACGCTTGCGCCGAGGTGACTTCGGTATTGGTCAGGACTGCGAGCGACTGGCGCCCGAGTATTCGATTGGAATAGAGCTTGACGTACAGCGCTTCGACAACGTCTTTGTCGGCCGACGAATAGTTCGTCGGTTCGAGCTGTGCGCGCAGGCGTGCCTTGGTCCGCGCGTCGGCGTGGAAGAACGTATCGACGAATTGCGGAAAGTAGACTTCGTCCGAGAACGGGCTCGTGTCTTTTTGCCGGAAGCCGAAGTTGCGCGTGATGCCGACCACCGAATCGCAGGCACCCGTGCCGCTCGCGTGCAGCAGAATTTCGACGGCGCTCTGGCTGCCGCCGACCACGGCCACGCGAGGCGTGCGGCCATCCCGGCAGGCTTGATCGAGTGCGAAAAAATAGCGGGTGAGATGGACGACGCGCTCGTCGCGCAAGTGCGCGAATTGCGCCGGGACGTTCGGCGTGCGGCCCGGCGCCAGCACGACCGCTCGAGCCGTCCAGCTGCGGCCCGTCGCGTCGCGGACGATGTAACCGCCGATCGCGCCCGTGACCGGATCGGGCAGTGCATCGATATCGACCACTTCGACGCCGTACTCGACCTGAGGCTCGAAGAAGCCGGCCACCCAGCGCACGTATTGCTCGTATTCGACGCGCAGCGGGTATTGCAGGCCGAGGTTCAAATGTTCGAAAAGCCGGTTGTTCTCGAACAGAAAGTTCGTGAACGAGTAGCGGCTGCGCGGATTGCGCGGGGTGACGAGGTCGCGCAGCGGATGGTTCTGAATATCGGAGTCTTCGAGCAGCATGCCCTCCTGCCAGCATGCGTGCGGCCGCTTCTCCAGGAAGCGGCAAGATAGCGTGCCGCCGGCTTCTTCGAGCGCGATCGCAAGCGCGATGTTGGCTGGCCCGAAGCCGATGCCGATCACGTCGTACTGCATGGGGCCGGCGTGCGCCGTCGATGGGGGGGCGAGCGTCATACGATCTCCGTCGAAATCAGTGTGTCCGTCGTGCCCGGCCGATCCTCGTGATCGGTCGAGACGGCGAGCGCCCGATCGAGCCGTGCCAGCACCTCGTCGATCTGCGCTTCGCTGACGACGAGCGGCGGCAGGAAGCGCAGCACGGCACCGTGGCGGCCGCCCGTCTCGATGATCACGCCCTGTTGCAGACATTCGCGCTTGATCCGCGAGGCGCGTTGGCCGTCCGCGTTCGGCAGGCCGCGGGCGTCGCGCGGCCCCTCCGGGTTCACGATTTCCACGCCGAGCATCAGGCCGCGGCCGCGCACGTCGCCGATGCAGGCATAGCGCTGCTGCAGTCTTTCGAGGCCCGCGCGCAGTTTGGCGCCGACGCGTGCCGCTGCAGCCGGCACGTCATGCATGCGCAGATAGTCGAGCGTCGCGGCACCGGCGACCAGTGCGATCTGATTGCCGCGGAACGTGCCGGCATGCGCACCCGGGTTCCATTTGTCGTAGCGCTTGTTGTAGGCAATGAGCGCGAGCGGAAAACCGCCGCCGACCGCCTTCGACATCACGATCGCGTCCGGCACGATGCCGGCCGTCTCGTGCGCGAACATCGCGCCGGTTCGGCCGAAGCCTGTCTGGACTTCGTCGATCACGAGCGGGATGTCGTGGCGCGTGGCAAGGGCCGCGAGGCCTTTGAGCCACTGCGCGCTGGCGGCGATGCAGCCGCCTTCGCCCTGGACCGCCTCCAGCAGGATCAGCGCCGGCTTCGTTACGCCGCTTTCCGGATCCGAGAGCAGATTCTCGATATAGGCGAGCGAAAGCGTGTCGCTCGCTTCCCCGCCCACGCCGAACGGGCAGCGATATGCGTTCGGATAGGGCAGAAAGTGAACTTCCGGCATTTGCCCCGCGACGGCGCGTTTGGGTTCGACATTGCCCATCAACGAAAGCGCACCCATCGTCATGCCGTGATAGGCGCCGTGGAATGCGAGTACGCTACGGCGCCCTGTTGCCGTCTTGAACAGCTTGATTGCGGCCTCGACCGCATCGGCGCCGCTCGGGCCGCAGAACTGCACCTTCGCCTCGTCGGAAAACGGCTGCGGCAGTACGTTGTAGAGCGCCTCGACGAACGCCGCTTTGGCAGGCGTTGCAATATCGAGTGCCTGCAGCAGTTGCCCCGAGGCAAGGAACTGCGCCACGCGCTCCATGACGAACGGATGGTTGTGGCCGAGCGGCAATGCGCCGGCACACGCGAGGCAGTCGATGTAGCGGCGACCCTGTGCGTCGTGGACGAGCGCGAGCTCGCCACGGGTCAGCACGCGCTCGATCGAGCGTGCGTAGGTGCGCGCATTCGATTCGCGCGCGGCGAGCATCGTCAGTATCGAAGCAGCGGAATCAAGCATGGGTGGACTCCTCCGTAGTCGTGGGCTGTGCCACGGCGGTCGGGGCGAGCGCATGCGTAGCGCTCGCTGCCGCTTCGCCCAGTGCCTTCAGCCAGCGGCGGTACTCGACAGCGAGCCGGTCGCTGCGCACGTGCATTTCCTCGCGCAAATCGAGCGGCAATCGATAAGGCCGTTGAGATTCGACGATCAGACGGTCCTGCTCGAACACGCGGTCCTGACGGCTCAGAATTTGCGCTTCGGTGAGCTGCGCACCGAAGTTGATCGCCACGATCAGGTGAAGCACGGCTTCGTCCTCGTCGACCGGCGTCGCGTTCAGGAACGTGCAAAAGCGTTCCGTGACGCCGGTCTTCTTTGTGAAATAGGCCGTTGTCGGTGCGAATACGTGGTAGGTGTAGCGCGCCGTGACGGGAATGCCGCGGTGATCGCCGTAAGGCTGAAATACGGTGATTTCCGATGTTTCGAGCCCGTTCGGCCGCTTGAAGACTTCGTAGTCCTCAATGGCGTCGGGGTTCTGCGGGTCGCCGTTCAGGTTCGCATGCACGAAGGGGAAGTGCGACGCATCGAGAAAATTCTCGACCGAGCGCAGCGCGTTGGCGCGGTAGCGGTAAGGGCCCGCGTACACTTTGCGGAAGCTCTCGTCGTCCCACTCGGGAAACGACGGCACGTCATGCTCCGGGGTGCCGAGACTCGCCCATACGAGCCCGTAGCGCTCCGTCGCCCGGTGGGCGAAGACGAGCCGCTGCGACGGCGGTTCGTGGTCGGGGTGCGCCGGCACTTTGACGCAGCGGCCGGTGTCGGCATAGCGCCACCCGTGATAGGGGCATTCGATATGCCCGTCGCGCACGCAGCCGAGCGAGAGCTTCGCGCCGCGGTGCCCGCAGTAATCCTTCCAGACGTTGATGCCGCCCGGGCTGCGCCAAAGCACGAGCTCCTCGCCGAGTAATTTGACCGCGAACGGCGTACCGTCTTTGACGTCGGCCGAACGCGCCACCACATGCCACTCATTTCGCAACGCCAGGTAATCGGTCGCGTCGCGATTCCACTTTCCGTTGTAGATCATGACAAACGCCCCAGTAGGTGTTTTATGCGCGCTGCAGGCCTTCGCGTTGACCGTCGAATTGCCACACGGTATCGCGCCAACCGTCGAGCCCGTAGTCGGCGAGGCACGCCTCGACGAGTGCCTTGCACTGCGCGATCGCGCCGCTGGCCGTCGAGTGGTTCAGCATGTCGAGGCGCACCTGCTCGTTGTTGCCGGCGTAGTTGTGCTCGTAGAGTTCGTGGCGCCCGCCGAATTCGCTGCCGATGGCATCCCAGAGCAGCTTGACGAGCTTCAATCTGTCCTCGGCGCTCGAATCGGTGCCTTGGAAATAGATGTCGATGAGCGGGCGCAGTTCGGGGTGCTGCATGTCGGCGTAGCTCGCGACCTGCATGATCGGCGAGCCTCCGAGAATCGTGTCGAAGATCGGCTTGATCTGCGACATGATCTGCGTGCCGAAATAGCGGACGGTGGCGGCCGCATCGAGCCGCGGTACGACGGAGCCGTCGGCGCGCTCGACCGGTGCGAGGCACATCGCTTCGGTGAGCGACCACATCGCGTTGCGCCAGCCCACGACTTCGGCCACTTTGGTACGGACACCGCGAAATTCGTAGGTGCCGTTCGATTCGAGCAGCTTGATGAGCACGCCGCAGAGGAAGTCGAGTTTCACGGCGAGCCGCGTGCCCGATTGCAGCGGATATCGGTTCAGAAAGCCCGACGCCGAATAGAAGCTGCGTGCCTTCGGAATGTCGCGGTAGATCAGCACGTTTTCCCACGGAACGAACACGTTGTCGAAGATCAGCACGGAATCGTTCTCGTCGAATCGGCTGGACAGGGGCTGATCGAACGGGCTCAGTGCCGCGGCTTCGAACGAGCGCCGGCAGACGATCTTCAGGTTCGGTGCGTTCATCGGCAGGATGAAGCAGAGCGCGAAATCCTCCTCGCGACCTTCGGCATATTGCGTCGCGCTGTTCTGGGCCACGAACGTCGCATTCGAGATCGCGGCGCTTGTGGCGACCATCTTGGCGCCGCGCACGACGATGCCGTCGTCACGCTCTTGTTCCACGTGCAGATAGACGTCGCGCATGCTGTCGATCGTCTTCGCACGGCCGACGGGCGGGTTCACGAGGACGTGATTCATGAAGAGCACATTGCGCGCGCACCGGTTGTACCAGTCGATCGCGTTGTCGCGAAACGGCGCGTAGAAGTCCGGGTCGGACAGCAACGTGGCCGTGAAGCCGGCCTTGTAGTCGGGCGTGCGCCCCATGAACCCGTACGACAAGCGCGACCAGTGCGCGATCGCATCGCGGGCGGCCAGCAGATCGGCCGACGAGCGCGCCGGCGTGAAATACCGATGGGTGCGGTAGCCGAGCGGATCGATCGTCGTCATCGTCTCGCGCGAGTCGGCGGCATGCAACGCGTCGTAGAGCCGGGCAACCGAGCGGGCACTGTTGCGAAACGCCGGGTGCGCGGTCACGTTGCGCACCTTCTCGCCGTAGATATAGACCTCGCGCCCGTCGTCGAGGCTGGCGAGATAGTCCTGTGCGGTGAACATTTCGTTCTTCTCCGCAATTTCCAACCTAAGTGCAGCAGACGCGCTCTGACTCATACGGTTCTCCGTTTCAAGGATGGGGATAGCGACGGCACGGCCGTGCAACGCGCCGCGTGCCGGCTGACAGGCATGTCCCGCGCGTCAGGAGAAATACCGGGCGATGAGGCCGATTCCCGACACGAGGATGACGACGTTCACGAGCCGTACGAATTGCTCGCGCGAAAGCTTCAAGGTGATGCAGCGCCCGATCCATATGCCCGCCAGCATGCTTGGCGCGAGTACTGCCGCGAGGAGCAGCAGATTCACGTCGGCATAGACGCCGGCCGCGAGGAAGATCACGAGCCGCGTTAGCGTCGACAGGCCGATCAGTGTGGTCTGGGTGACGCGGATATGCTCCTTGCTGTCGAGGCGGCTTTGCAGGTAGACGGCGTAGATGAAGCCGCCACTGCCGAAAAGCGCGCTGAATACGCCGCCCACGAGACCGAACGGTACGGCGAAGACAGGCCGGAATTTTTGCGCGGGTCTGTAGCCGCTTAGTGAATATACGGAGTAACAGACTACGAAAATACCCAATAGCAAAAGAAGTATGTCTGGTTTCGTAAATAGCAATATCGACGCGCCGACGCCGCTGCCGATTATCATCAACGGCACGAGGCGCTTCAATTCGGTCATTTCGGCCTTGCGTCCGTCGCGCATCAGATTCGTAGTCGCTGCAAAGAAGTCGAGCAGCGCAAGTAGCGGGACGATATGGGAAACCGGCATTACCTGAGCCAATAGCGGACTGGCGACGAGCGCCGTGCCGAACCCGGCAATGCCG
The DNA here is from genome assembly GCA_966431825.1 of uncultured Trinickia sp. Classification (GTDB taxonomy): domain Bacteria; phylum Pseudomonadota; class Gammaproteobacteria; order Burkholderiales; family Burkholderiaceae; genus Trinickia. Next base: position 292 of record CBJMQH010000269.1, on the reverse strand, counting down.
AACACGACGTAGGAAAGCACCATGCCTACCCAAATGACGGGCAGATGGGGCACATCGATATGGGGCAACAAAGCTCGCTCCTGAGTGTCAAATTCTGAAAATATATATTTCTGATTCTTTTCGGATTTTCGCTTTCTCAACCAAGGACTGGATGAAGAGCGAAGCACCGGCGACCGCGTGCGGTCGACAGAATATTGAGTACGGTTCGGGAAGTGTTTTGAAGCGCCCGTCTAGCTATGGCCGTCAAGGCCGGCGCGGGCTTCCCACAATGCATAACCAGCGACGGCCCAAT
>CBJMQH010000268.1:0-7386 GCA_966431825.1 uncultured Trinickia sp. | reverse complement strand
GGCGAGCGGCACCGCGCCGCTGTCGAGCTTCCACTGCTTCAGCGTCGCCGCATCTATGGTCGCGATCGCCCCGGACCGGTTCGCACACACGAGCGTCTGACGCTTTTCCTCCGCCAGCACCGCCAGCGAATCGGTCGCGTGCGCAACCAGGGCCGCCACGTCGACCGCACTCCGGTTCAACGCAAGCGCATCGGCATCTGCCCGCGTCAACAGCAAAAGCCCATCGAGCAGCCGCACCAGACGATCGACTTCTTCGAGCATGCTGCCGATCGCATCGGCCTGACGCGCACCGTCGAGCGGCTGCTGCAAGGCATGCTCGCCGACACTGCGTATCACCGTCAGTGGCGTGCGCAGCTCATGCGAAGCATCGGCCGTGAAACGACGCATCCGCTCGAACGCACCTTCAAGCCTCGAGAGCGTATCGTTGAACGCAACCGCCATCTGCCCGAACTCGTCATTGCGATCGCGCACAGGCAGCCGCGCCGACAGATTCTCGGCACTAATCTCCCGCGCCCGCCGCGCCATCTCGGCCACCGGCGCAATCGCACGTCCGGCCAGCCAATATCCGCCCGCCAGACTCGCCAGCAACGCAGCCGGAAACCCGATCCAAAGCAGCAGCACGAGCTTGCGCCCGATTGCATAGATCTGCTCGATATCTTCGGCGACACCCACCGTGTAGACGCCGATCGTCGCTTCGTGCAAGAAGTAATGCCTGCCGTTGCCGCCCTGTTCGATCCGATACGCAGGCCCGCCGCGTCCGAGCAACCCGGGCGGGAACGCCGCGCGCCACGATGCGCTCAAGCGCTCGCCATGCAGCGCCGATACTGTGCCAAACAACATCACGCCGCCCGCGTCGCCCACCACCGATAAGGCGTCCGGCGCTGTGTCGACGCCCGTTTTCTCCAAGCGCACCTTGACCTGCGCAACGTCGCGGTCGGCTTGCGTGCGCAACAACAGCATGCCGCTCGTGCGCATGAACAAAAATACGCATGTCGACAGCACCACGCAAATCACCGTCAACGTAATCGCATACCAGAGCGTGAGCCGCCAACGGACACGCCCACGCGCGAACCCCATCACGGCTGCGCCCTCAACACGAAGCCGACGCCGCGCACGGTGTGCAGCAACGGCACACCGAATCCCGCATCGATCTTCTTGCGCAACCGCGCGATGTGAACGTCGATCACGTTGTCGAGCGGAACAACACGCGGCACTTCGCGCCAGATGTCACGCACGATCATGGCGCGGGTCACGGTGCTCGCGCGATGCCGCAGTAAGTACTCGAGTATTTCGAACTCCTTCACGGTCAGTTCGATGATTCGCCCCGCCCGCGAAACGGCCCGCGTCACGAGATCCATCTCCAGGTCCTCGCATCGCAGCCGCAACGCGGTCTCCGCCGCGCCTCGTCGCAGCAGCGCGCGAACGCGGGCAAGCAGCTCGGGCAGCGCGAACGGCTTCACGAGATAGTCGTCGGCCCCGCAATCGAGGCCCCGCACGCGATCTTCCACGGAATCGCGTGCCGTCATGATGATCACGGGAAGCGCTGCGTCACGCGCACGCAGCGCGGACAGAATCTCGAGCCCGCCGCGCCCGGGAAGCATCAGATCGAGCACGACGAGATCGAACCGCTCGGCACTGAGCAGGAAGAATCCCTCCTCGCCCGTGTTCGCCACGCGTACCTCGTATTGCGCGCGCGTCAAACTCTCCTCGATCACGCAGGCAAGCTTCACTTCGTCTTCAACGACAAGAATCTTCATTCCGAGGGTGGCGATACGAGAGGCCGGGACGTGGGCTTGCGCATTTTATACCGGGGCCGCAGGCCCCTTTTCCTGAAGTTTTCTTCATGAAAAGTTCAGTTGTGACCGTGCAGCCGGCTTTCTACGATGCATCGCGTCGACGCCGCGTACCGCCTTCCCCCGGCCCGCGGCTCGACGCCCCTTTTATCAACTCGGAAACGGTCCACAGATATGAAATTCGTTCTTCGAAGCATCCTGGCCTTCACGCTGCTCGTATCCAGCTTGTTCGCCCACGCCGGCGAACAAGCATTCGATCAGTCGACGTTCGACACATTGCGCGCCGCCGGCAGCCCGTTCGTCGTTCACGTGCACGCCCCGTGGTGCCCCGTCTGCAAGAAGCAGGCGGAAGTCATTTCCTCCCTCGAAGCCGAAGCCCAGTACAAGGACGTGACCGTGATGCGCGTCGACTTCGACACCGAAAAGGACGTGCAGAAGGCACTCGACGTCAAGGCACGCAGCACCATCATCGCATTCAAAGGCAACACGGAAGTCGGCAGGTCCACGGGCGAAACGAATTCCGACAAGATCGCCGCCCTCTTCTCGAAGACCCTCCACTAAGCCCCGCCGCGCCCGCCTCGCACCATCATGCAATTTGGCATCGGAACCTACGGGCTCGCCTACGCGGCAGGCCTCCTGTCGACCCTTTCCCCATGCGTGCTGCCGCTCGTTCCGCTCGTGCTCGCGAGCGCCGCGTCGGCGCACCGATGGGGTGTCGCTGCGCTCACCGCGGGCCTCGCGCTGTCGTTCGCCGTAACGGGGACGTTGCTCGCCGTGCTCGGCACTTCGCTCGGGATCGACGGCGACATGCTGCGCAACGTATCGGCGCTGCTGCTCGTCGCAGCCGGTACGGTGACGCTGCTGCCGGCGCTGCAGCGTCGCTTCGCATCGGCCACCTCGGGCATCGCGGCGGTCGGCCATACGTACAGCGAGGCAATCGATACGCAAAGCCTGCGTGGCCAATTCGCCATCGGCCTGCTGCTCGGCGCTATCTGGAGCCCTTGCGCAGGCCCCACGCTCGGCGCTGCCATCGCCCTCGCAGCGCAAGGCAAGTCGCTCGGTCCCATCGCGGCGCTGATGACGGTCTATGCCGCCGGGGCCTGCACACCGATGGTCATGCTCGGCACCGCCTCGCGTGCGTCGATCGCGAAGCTGCGCGAACGCATGCGCGGCGCGGGTTCATTCGGCAAGCCCGTGCTTGGCGTCGTCCTCATTGCGCTCGGCATCTTCACGTTGACCCACGCCGATCGGTATCTGGAAACCTGGGCGACCCAATGGCTGCCGAGCGCAGTCGTCGATCTCACCACACGGTTCTAAGGCGAAACAGTATCGGGGGCCGCGCGTATGGCTCATGATTCGAATTCCACGGCACAATAGGCGCTTTATCCGCAACCCTTTCGCCTGTCGGCGTCCACAAGAGGCCCATGCAATGAAAGCCGTCGTCTACGAATCCTTTCGCGCCCCGCCCACGCTGCAGAACGTGCCCGACCCAACCCCCGAAGACGACGGCGTCGTCGTCCAGGTCATGGCCACCGGCATTTGCCGCAGCGACTGGCACGGTTGGGTCGGCCACGATCCCGACATCGTACTGCCCCACGTACCCGGCCACGAGTTGGCCGGCGTCGTCGTCGCTACCGGGCGCCATGTCACACGCTGGAAGAAAGGCGATCGCGTCACGGTTCCATTCGTGGGCGGATGCGGTGCCTGCCCCGAGTGTCACGCCGGCCATCAACAAGTCTGCGATCGCCAATTCCAGCCGGGCTTCACACACTGGGGCTCGTTCGCCGAATACGTCTCGATCCATCGCGCCGACCTGAACCTCGTGCGCCTGCCCGATTCGCTCGACTTCGCCACCGCAGCGAGCCTCGGCTGCCGCTTCGTCACATCGTTTCGTGCCGTGGTCGACCAAGGCAAAACGTCGGCCGGCCAGTGGGTCGCCGTGCACGGCTGCGGCGGCGTCGGCCTCTCGGCCATCATGATCGCGAATGCGCTCGGCGCGAACGTCGTCGCCGTCGACATCGACGAAGACAAACTCGCGCTCGCCCGCTCGCGCGGTGCACTCGCCAAGATCAACGCCAAGGAAACAGCCGACGTCGCTGCCAGCATCATCGAGACGACACGTGGCGGCGCACACGTATCGCTCGACGCACTCGGCCATTCGACCACCTGCTTCAATTCGATCAGTTGCCTCAGAAAGCGCGGCAAGCACATTCAGGTGGGCCTCATGCTCGCCGAACACAGCACGCCCGCGATTCCCATGAGTAAAGTGCTCGCACACGAACTCGAGATTCTCGGTAGCCACGGCATGCAGGCGCACCGCTACGACGGCATGATGACGATGATCGAAGCCGGCAAGCTCGCGCCGGAAAAGCTCATCGGCAAACGTGTCACGCTCGAAGCGTCCATCGACGCGCTGATGCGCATGGACCGGTTCGACGTCAACGGCGTCACGGTCATCACCGAGTTCTGACGCGCCGCACCGCCGGCGCGAAAGGCGCCGGCGCTCAATGCGTGTCGGGGATGTGCACGCGCGTGCTGATCCTGCTCAGCGCGCTCAGCATCTTGCGCGCGAACGCGCGGTCGCGCTCGATGGTCGGCAGTACGGCGCCCCGTGTCACGTGCAGCAGCAGCGTGTCGGAGAGCGCCTCTGCCGTGACGATGTACGGCTCTTGCGCAAACATCAGCGCCTCGCCGAACGTATCCCCCGTCCCGACGAGCTGAGCCACTTTTTCCTCGCCGTGCGCCGACACGATGCTCAACTTGATGCCGCCCGACACGACGATATGAAAGCCTAAGCACGGCTCGCCGCGGCGAAACAGCACCTCCTTTCGCGCAAGGCGCACGAGCGTCGTGCCGCGCGCCAGGCTTTTGATCTCGTCGGCGTCGAGCTCGCTGAACAGCGGCACGCTCGAGAGGTAATCCGTGACACGGACCCGATCCTTTTCCATGACGAATGCCCCTTCTATCGATTCGAGCTAGATCAGCTTCGAGTAGGTCGCACCCGTTGCCCGGCCCAGATAGCGGTCGAAGATCATCGCAATCGCCCGCACGAAGAGCCGCCCGCCCGCGCTGACGCAAAGACGGTCGCGCTCGAGTTCGACGAGGCCCGCCTCGCAATACGGCGCAAGCGCGGACAGCTCGGGGGCGAAGTACGCCGCAAAGTCGATACCGTGCCGACGGCCGATCAGCTCGAAATCGAGCGGCATGCTGCACATGACCGTCATGATCACGTCGCGCCGCAACAGGTCGTCGGCATCGAGCACCAACCCGCGTTCAGTCGGCAAATGCCCCGAATCCAGCGCCGCGTAATAGGCTTGCGGCGAGCGCGTGGATTGAACGTAGTAGCGGCCGATCTTGCCGATCGCCGAGACGCCGAAGCCGATGAGGTCGCATTCGGCGCGCGTCGTGTAGCCCTGGAAGTTGCGATGCAGGCTCTTGTCGGCCAGCGCCCGGCTCAGCTCGCCGTCCGGCTTCGCGAAATGATCGAGGCCGATGTAGACATATCCCGCATCGAGCAGCCGTCGCGCCGAAGCCATGAAGATGCCCAACCGCGCGTCGGGGCTCGGCAGCGTATCCGCCGGGATCAAGCGCTGCGCCTTGAACCGGCTCGGCAGGTGCGCGTAGTTGTAGAGCGCGATGCGGTCGGGCGCGAGCCGCAATACGGCATCGAGCGTGCGCTCGAAGCTCGCCGGCGACTGGTGCGGCAATCCGTAGATCAGATCCACGTTGACCGATTCGAAGCCCGCCTCGCGGCTGTCCATCAATGCGCGTTCGACCATCCCGAACGGTTGGATCCGATTCACGGCCGCCTGCACCTGCGGATCGAAATCCTGCACGCCGAAGCTCGTACGATTGAACCCGAGCGCGGCGAGTCCGCGCAGCATCGTACGATCGACCGTACGAGGATCGATCTCGACGCCGAGTTCCGCATCGGCCGCAAACGCGAACCGCTGCCGCAGCGTGTCCGTCAGCAGGCTCAGTTCATCGAGACTGAAGAACGTCGGGGTGCCGCCGCCGAGATGCAGCTGCGTCGTCGTCCGATTTTCGCCGACGCGCTCGGCCACCATGTCGATTTCGCGCGTCACGTAGCGCAGATAGTGCGCCGCGCGACTCCGATCGCGCGTCACGACCTTGTTGCAGGCGCAGAAATAGCAAAGCGACGCGCAAAACGGCAAGTGGACATAGAGCGAGAACGGGGGCTGCGAATGCGGATCCGCGGCCGCTTCGGCGCGTTGCGCAAGGCACCCCAGATAGTCCGCCTCGCCGAAGCCGGCGTCGAAGCGGTCTGCGCTCGGGTAAGACGTGTAACGCGGCCCGGGTCTGTCGAAACGGCGGATCAGCGCCTCCGAGATCTCGATCTCGGGTGCGTCCCCGTGCTCGCGCCGCCCGGTCGCGGCCGCAAGGGGGCCGCCCGCTTCCGCAAGAGCTGGCATATCGATTTCCTACTGATCGTCTTCGCGCACGTTGGAAAAGAAAGTGCGCGCATTTCGGAACCGATTATCGAAGCGCGACGGGGCCGCCGCCTTGACGTGGGTCAGCAATGACGCTCGCGGCCCACCCTACTTGCGCAGCAGGCGCAACCCGTTGCCGACGACGATGAGGCTCGCACCGGCATCGGCGAACACGGCCATCCACATCGTCCCAAGCCCCATGAGCGTGAGCACGAGGAACACCGCCTTCAGCGCAAGCGCGAACACGATGTTCTGCACGAGCACGGCGTGCGTGGCGCGCGAAAGCCTGACGAATGCCGCCACCTTGCGCAAGTCGTCGTCCATCAACGCTACGTCGGCCGTTTCGATCGCGGCATCGGTGCCCATTGCCCCCATCGCGAAGCCGATGTCGGCGCGCGCGAGCGCCGGCGCGTCGTTGATGCCGTCGCCCACCATTCCGACCGCGGCGCCGCGCTGCGCGAGCGCTTCGACGGCGCGCAGCTTGTCCTCGGGCAACTGATCGCCGCGCGCATCGTCGATCCCAACAGCCGCCGCAATCGCACGCGCCGTGTGCGCGTTGTCGCCCGTCAGCATGGCGCACCGGATGCCGAGCCGATGCAGATCGGACACCGCCTCGCGGCTCGTCTCCTTGACCCGATCGGCAACCGCAAAGAGCGCCAGCACGCGCGTCGCATCGATGAGCATCACGACGGTCTTGCCCGCTCGCTCGAACGCGCTCAGCGTGGTTTCGAGCGCGTCCGAGCAGCGCCCCTGTGCCTCCACGAGCGCATGGTTGCCGAGCCAATAGCGCTCGCCGTCGATACGGCCGGTCACCCCGCGCCCCGGCATCGCCTCGAAGTCGGCAACCGGCCATGCCATATGCGCCTTGTCCTCCGCCGCCCGTGCGATCGCACGCGACACCGGGTGATCCGAGCGCTCTGCCAAGCTCGCCGCGAGCCGTCGACAATGCGCCTCGTCGACGTCGGCGAGCAAGACGAAGTCCGTCATCGTCGGCCGGCCTTCCGTGATCGTCCCGGTCTTGTCGAGCGCGAGCCAGCGCAACGTCCGGCCGGCTTCGAGATACACGCCGCCCTTCACGAGAATGCCGCGCCTTGCCGCCGCGGCAAGGCCGCTCACGATCGTGACCGGAGTCGAGATGCCGA
>CBJMQH010000267.1:0-7396 GCA_966431825.1 uncultured Trinickia sp. | reverse complement strand
CAGGGCGAGCGCTCCGGCAAGATCGTCGCCGAACTCACCGACGTGACCAAGCGCTACGGCGCGCGCACGGTCGTCGATCGTTTTTCGACGACGCTCATGCGCGGCGACAAGATCGGCTTCATCGGTCCGAACGGTGCCGGCAAGACCACGCTGCTCAAGCTGATCCTCGGCGAGCTGGCGCCCGATGAAGGGACCGTTCGCGTCGGCACGAACCTGCAAGTGGCCTATTTCGATCAGATGCGCGCGCAGCTCGACGCCGAGAAGAGCCTTGCCGACACGATCAGCCCCGGCAGCGACTGGATCGAGGTCAACGGCACGCGCAAGCACGTCATGAGCTACCTTGGCGATTTCCTGTTTGCCCCCGAGCGCGCACGCTCGCCCGTCAAGTCGCTCTCGGGCGGCGAGCGCAACAGGCTGTTGCTGGCCCGTTTGTTCGCCCGCCCCGCGAACGTCCTCGTGCTCGACGAGCCGACGAACGACCTCGACATCCCGACACTCGAACTGCTCGAAGAGCTACTGGCCGACTACGACGGCACGGTCCTGCTCGTGAGCCATGACCGCGCGTTTCTCGACAACGTCGTGACCTCGGTCATCGCATCGGAGGGGAACGGCCAGTGGCGCGAGTACGTCGGCGGGTTCAGCGATTGGCAGACGCAAAGCGCACGGGCCGAACGGCTCGCGCAGGAAAGCCGCGAGAAGAACGGGCCGAAAGAGCCGCCGAAGGAATCCGCGCCCAAGGACAGCGCCGCGGGACGCAACGCACAGCGCACGGTCAAGCTTTCGTTCAAGGAGCAGCGTGAGCTCGAAGCGCTGCCCGAGCGAATCGCTGCGCTCGAAGCCGAGCAGAAGGCGATCGGCGGCAAACTGGAAGACGGTTCGATCTTCGCGAAGGAACCGCAGGAGGGCACGCGGCTTACGGAGCGCTACGCTGCGATCGACGACGAATTGCTCGAAGCGCTCGAACGCTGGGAAGCGCTCGAGGCCAAGCGCAAGTAGCGGCCCTCGCGCGCGAGGGAAGCGCGGGGCACGGCATGCATGCCCCGACGGCCTGCGTGCCGTGCAGCAGCCGGCGCGGCGGTGGGCACGGCCCGCGGCGCGGCGCCGAATTGCCGCGCGAAACGAAACCAGTAAAATACGCAGCGATCGGGCTGTGCCTGGCGCGTGGCGTGCTTACTGCGGGCGCCAGGCCCGCATGTGCAGCTGCACGCGCGCGAAAGCCCAGCCCGGAACACGGCGGCGCGCCGAATGTGCGCCCGGTGCCCGATTGGCGGGCACGCCGCACGCTGCATTGATTTGATTCACTTTTTTTGGTTTTCCAACGTTCTTTCCACGGCGATATCCACATCGGCTGTGGAAAAGACGACGACCCAGGGTCCAGACGAAACGATGTCCACTAAAAAGCCAAGCGCCGCATACAGCGAGGCGTCGATCAAGGTGCTCAAGGGGCTCGAGCCGGTCAAGCAACGACCTGGTATGTACACGCGTACCGAGAACCCGCTGCACATCATCCAGGAAGTCATCGACAACGCGTCCGACGAAGCGCTCGGCGGTTACGGCCGTCAGATCACGGTTACGCTGCACGCCGACAACTCGGTCTCGGTCGAAGACGAGGGGCGCGGCATCCCGTTCGGCATGCATCCGGAAGAGGGCGTGCCTGTCGTCGAGATCGTCTTTACGCGACTGCATGCGGGCGGCAAGTTCGACAAGGCCGCCGGCGGCGCCTATACGTTCTCGGGCGGGTTGCACGGCGTGGGCGTGTCGGTCACCAACGCCTTGTCCTCGCGGCTTAATGTCACCGTTTGGCGCGAGGGCAAAGTTGCGCAACTCGGTTTTGCCGACGGCGACGTGGTCGAGCCGTTGCAAGTGCGGCCCGCCGAGCGCGGCGGCAAGCGTTCCGGTACACGCGTAACAGCGGTACCGAACCCGAAGTACTTCGACTCGCCCAATTTTCCGCTCGGCGAGCTGCAGCGGCTGTTGCGCTCGAAGGCGGTTCTGCTGCCGGGCGTCGAAGTCGTCCTCGTCAACGAGAAAACGGGTGAGCGGCAAAGCTGGAAGTACGACGACGGCCTGCGCGGCTACCTGCTCGAGGGCATGGCCGGCGGCGAATTGCTGATTCCGCTGTTCGAGGGCGAACGGTACGCGGAAAGCGCGCGTACCAACGAGGAGACGTTCGCCGACGGCGAAGGCGCCGCCTGGGTCGTGGCCTGGAGCGAAGAAGGCCCGCTCATGCGCGAGTCCTACGTCAATCTGATTCCGACGCCCGCGGGCGGCACGCACGAGTCCGGTTTGCGCGATGGCCTGTTCCAGGCTGTGAAAAGCTTCGTAGAACTGCACAATCTGCAACCGAAGGGAGTCAAGCTGCTGGCCGAAGACGTGTTTACACGCGTGTCTTTCGTGCTTTCGGCAAAGGTGCTCGATCCGCAATTCCAAGGGCAGATCAAGGAGCGCTTGAACAGTCGCGACGCGGTCAAGCTCGTCTCCTCGTTCACGCGCCCGGCGCTCGAGCTGTGGCTCAATCAGCACGTGGAGCACGGAAAGAAGCTTGCCGAACTCGTCATCAAGCAGGCGCAGGCACGTACGCGCGCCGGGCAGAAGGTCGAAAAGCGCAAGAGCTCGGGCGTCGCCGTGCTGCCGGGCAAGCTCACCGACTGCGAGTCGACCGATATTTCGCGCAACGAACTGTTCCTTGTGGAAGGCGATTCGGCGGGCGGTTCGGCGAAGATGGGGCGCGACAAGGAGTTCCAGGCCATCTTGCCGCTGCGCGGCAAGGTGCTCAACACCTGGGAGACCGAACGCGACCGCCTCTTTGCGAACAACGAAGTTCATGACATCTCGGTCGCGATCGGCGTCGACCCGCATAACCCGGACGACCACGTCGACCTCTCGAATTTGCGCTACGGCAAGATCTGCATCCTGTCCGATGCCGACGTTGACGGGGCGCACATTCAGGTACTGCTGCTGACGCTGTTCTTCAAGCACTTCCCGCAGCTGATCGAGCGCGGGCACGTGTGCGTCGCGCGACCGCCGCTCTTTCGCGTGGACGCACCGGCTCGCGGCAAGAAACCGGCGCAGAAACTGTATGCGCTGGACGAAGGCGAACTCGAGGCGATTCTCGACAAGCTGCGCAAGGACGGCGTGCGCGAAACGCAGTGGTCGATCAGCCGCTTCAAAGGGCTTGGCGAGATGAGCGCCGAGCAGCTCTGGGACACGACGATGAACCCCGACACGCGTCGCCTCATGCCGATCGCGTTGGGGCAACTCGATTACGAAAGCACGGTATCGAGAATGACGATGCTGATGGGCAAGGGCGAAGCGGCGGCGCGCCGCAGCTGGCTCGAAGAGAAGGGCAATCAGGTCGAAGCCGACATCTGACGCGCCCTCCTCGCGCTCGTGCCACGTTGGGGTAGCCCGCTACGAGGCACGCGACGCCGCTGTTTTTAACGATGCGGCGTCGGCGTGTTCGCTCGGAAGCCCCGGTCATTGCTGAATACGGATATCACAATCGATGGATCAACAAGACGATCTGTTCGCCCCGGCCGCCACGCCCGACGGCGAATCGCTGACGCTCGGCGCCTACGCCGAGCAGGCCTATCTCGGCTACGCGGTCAGCGTGGTCAAAGGGCGCGCGTTGCCCGATGTCAGCGACGGACAAAAACCTGTCCAGCGCCGCATCCTTTACGCGATGAACGAAATGGGTCTCGCGGCCGATGCGAAGCCCGTGAAATCGGCACGGGTCGTCGGCGATGTGCTCGGCAAGTATCACCCGCACGGGGATCAGTCGGCCTACGATGCGCTCGTGCGGCTGGCGCAGGATTTTTCGATGCGCTACCCGCTCATCGATGGGCAGGGGAACTTCGGTTCGCGCGACGGGGACGGTGCTGCGGCGATGCGATACACCGAAGCGCGTCTCACACCGATCGCCAAGCTGCTGCTCGACGAGATCGACGAAGGCACCGTCGATTTCATGCCGAACTACGACGGTTCGTTCGAAGAGCCGAAGCTCTTGCCGGCGCGTTTGCCGTTCCTGTTGCTGAACGGCGCCTCCGGTATTGCGGTCGGTCTCGCGACCGAGATTCCTTCGCATAACCTGCGCGAAGTCGCAGCTGCCGCCGTGGCGATGATTCGCCATCCGAAGATTTCGCACGACGAGCTGATGGAACACGTGCCGGGCCCCGATTTTCCGGGCGGCGGCCAGATCATCTCGAGTCCCGCCGAAATTTCCGCTGCTTACGAGACGGGCCGCGGCAGCCTGAAGGTCCGCGCGCGCTGGAAGATCGAGGAGCTCGCGCGTGGGCAGTGGCAACTCGTCGTCACGGAGTTGCCGCCGAATACGTCGGGCCAGAAGGTGCTCGAGGAAATCGAGGAACTGACGAACCCGAAGATCAAGCTCGGGAAGAAGACGCTCACGCCCGAGCAGCTGCAGACGAAGCAAACGATGCTCGCATTGCTCGACGCCGTGCGCGACGAATCGGGCAAGGATGCGCCGGTGCGGCTCGTGTTCGAGCCGAAAACGAGCCGTATCGACCAGGGCGAATTTATCCAGTCGTTGCTCGCGCATACGAGCCTCGAATCGAACGCCGCGCTGAATCTCGTCATGATCGGCGGCGATGGCCGGCCGCGTCAGAAGGGCCTTATCGACATTCTCGGAGAATGGGTCGCGTTCCGTTTCGCAACGGTTACGCGTCGCACGCGTCATCGCTTGACCAAGGTCGACGATCGCATCCATATCCTCGAAGGGCGGATGATCGTCTTCCTCAATATCGACGAGGTCATCCGGATCATCCGCGAGGCGGACGAGCCGAAGGCAGCGCTGATGTCGGCGTTCGGCCTGTCGGAGCGGCAAGCGGACGACATTCTCGAAATCCGGCTGCGCCAACTCGCGCGGCTCGAAAAGATCAAGATCGAGAAAGAGCTCGAGGCGCTGCGCCAGGAGAAGTCGAAGCTCGAGGAACTGCTCGGCAGCGAATCGGCCATGAAGCGCCAGATCATCAAGGAAATCGAAGCCGACGCGAAGCAATACGGCGACGATCGGCGCACGCTGATTCAGCAGGAAAAGCGCGCCACATTCGAAGCGCGTGTCGTCGACGAGCCGGTCACCGTCGTGGTCTCGCGTCGCGGCTGGGTCCGGGCGCTCAAGGGGCACGGACTCGATCCGGCCGCTTTCACGTTCAAGGACGGCGACGGTATCTATGCCGCCTTCCAGTGCCGGACGCCCGACACGCTGATCGCGTGGGGCAGCTCCGGGCGTGTCTACTCCGTTGCCGTTGCGTTGCTGCCTGGCGGTCGCGGGGACGGCGTACCGGTCACGTCGCTGATCGAACTCGAGACCGGCACCCATCTGATGCACTATTTCGCCGCGAACGCGGAGCAGCCGCTCTTGCTCGCGACGAGCAACGGCTTCGGCTTCATCGCGAAGCTCGGCGACATGGTCAGCCGCCAGAAGGCCGGCAAGTCGTTCATGACGATCGATGCGAACGCTGCACCGCTGGCGCCGATGCCGGTCTGGCCGAATGCGACGCAGGTAGCCTGCCTGTCGAACACGGGGCGCCTTGCGGTGTTCTACATCGAAGAAATGAAGACGCTTTCCGCCGGCGGGCGCGGCGTCACGCTGATGATGCTCGACGAGAACGAGACGCTCGCGCAGGCGCTGCCGATCGGCGCTGCCGGTGTCGTCTTGATCGGGACGGGGCGTGGCGGCAAACCGCAGGAGGAGATTGTGTCTGCCGCATCGTTGTCGCCGCACCTGGGCAAGCGTGCCCGTCGCGGCCGCGTGCCCGACACGCGCCTGAAGGTCAGCGCGCTGCGTCCGGCGCTCGACTGATGCGCACCACGCGATACGCCGCCGGCCGGGCGCCCCGGGCCGAACGCCACTGGAGACTTTTGGCATGCTGATCGCCACGGACGTTGCATTGTTTCTGCATTTGATCGCCGTCGCCGTCTGGGTGGGCGGGATGGTCCTCGCGCATTTCTGCTTGCGCCCGGCGCTCTCGGACGTCTCGCCGCAATTGCGGCTGCCGTTGATCGAAGCCGTTTTTGGGCGATTCTTCGGCTGGGTGGGCGCGGCGATCGTCGTCCTGCTCGGCTCGGGCGGCTTCATGTTCATGCGCTACGGCGGCGCGCACGCGCCATGGCCGCTGCATGCGATGGGGGCGCTCGGCATCGTCATGATGCTGATCTTCGGTCACGTACGGTTCGCTGTTTTTCCGCGCATCCGCCGCGCCGTGCAGGCGCAAAAGTGGCCCGACGGCGCGCGGGCCGTGGATACGATGCGCCGGCTCGTCGGTATCAATCTCGCGCTCGGCGTCGTCACGATCGCCGTCGCGACGCTTGCCCGGGGCTACTGATTTCCAAGCGCGCCGAGCGCTTCGCCCAGCACGCGATGAAGGCACCCGATTCCAGCGTCATGTCCGAGGGCAGTGAGCCGCGCCGGCCCACTGCCTTCGAGCTCTTTCGTGCATTCGCGGAAATGAGCCTCTACGGCTTTGGCGGCGTCATGCCATGGGCGCGTCGCGTGCTCGTGGAGCGTCGTGCCTGGATCGACGATCGTGAGTTCGCCGAGCTGCTCGCCTTCGGGCAGATCCTGCCGGGCCCGAACATCTGCAACATGGCCGTGATCCTCGGCTATCGCTATGCGGGTGGGCGCGGCGCTGCGGCCGCCGCCGCCGGCCTCTTCAGCGCGCCGTTCGTTATCGTCCTCATACTAGGGGCGCTTTATCACCGCTTCGGCGGGCTTGCGACGGTGCAGGGCGCACTGCGCGGCATGACGGCCGTGGCCGCCGGTCTCGTGCTGACGACGGCGCTCAAGCTTGCACGCAGCCAGCCGCGTACGATGCGCGGTCTCGCGTTCGGCCTGCTCGCGCTTGTTGCCGTTGGCGTGCTCCATTTGCCGCTCGGCTGGGTGATGCTGGTTCTGATTCCTTCTGCACTGCTGATCGAATGGCGGGCGCACCGATGATGCTCATCGAGCTTGCGTGGCGCTTCGCCCTTGTTTCGGCCATCGCATTCGGCGGCGCAACGGCCGTTATCCCCGAGATGCACCGCTTCCTCGTCGAGCAGCACCACTGGATCGACGACACGACCTTTTCGGCCTTGTTCGCGATTTCGCAGGCGTCGCCCGGTCCGAACGTGCTGTTCGTCGCCTTGTTCGGCTGGCAGGTGGCCGGCCTGGCGGGTGCAGTCGTATCGACGCTTGCGATGTGCGGCCCCTCGTCGCTCGTCGCGCTTGCGTTCGAACACTACACGCGCTCGCACCGCGATGCGCGCTGGATGCTCGTCATCCGTCGCGCGCTCGCCCCGCTGACGATCGGTCTCATGATGGCAACGGGAGCGATCCTCGCCCAGGGCGTCGATCGCTCGCTGACCACGGCATTACTGACGCTTGCGACGGTTGCGGTCG
>CBJMQH010000266.1:0-7399 GCA_966431825.1 uncultured Trinickia sp. | reverse complement strand
GACCGCATCCGCCCTGCTCGGTCGCCTCATCGGCATGCTCGCGCCCTCCGGCCGGCTTCTGGTCGGCAACTACGCGCCCGAGAATTACGGCCGGGGCTACATGGCGGGGATGATGGGATGGACGCTAATCTACCGCAGCGAAGCCGAACTCGAGCGGGTGCTCGACGAAGTGCGTGCTCACGGCGCGGCACGCGTCGAGGGCATGTTGCTGCCGACGATCCACGCGTTCTGCATGCCCGTGTTCGACGCCGCGGGCGAACTCGCGCTCGGTCTGATCGCGCTCGGCCACGAAGGGACATTCGACATCGAGTGGGAAGGCGAGGTCGCTTGTGCGCTGCGCGGCTGCGCGGCGCAGCTGTCATACGAACTCGGCTACAGCGCGACGGCGCGCTAGGCACGGCGTCGAAGCCGGCCGGCGCACGCGTCGGAATCGACACCGCTGTACCGATGCGATACTGCACCGATCGTTTCGTTGTTCGAACGATCCACCGCATCGAGACGCCACGTTTATCCGTTTTACTCAAACAACGATGTCCGACGCTTTGACCGCCACCTCGCTCGTATCCGCCGGCTCGCGCGGCAGCGGGCCGCATGGCGCGCGGCGTTGGGGCTTCGCGCTCGCCTTGGCGCTGACCCTGCATGCCGCCGCAGCCGCTTGGTTCCTGACCCGGCGCGATCATGCCGTCGTCGACGCGGTCAAGCCGCCGGTCGAGGTCGCGCTGCTGCAGCCGCAGCGCATCGCACGCGAGGCCCGGCCAGCGCGCCCGGCGAACCCGCCAGCCGGCGCAGCGCGTGCAGGTGCCGCGCACGGGCGCGCGCTCGAAGCCATTCCCACACGCGCTGCCCGCCCCGCGCGGGCCGCACCGTCAGCCGAAACGGCCACGACAGCCGCTCGCGCTACGCAGAGCGCATCGGCGTCCCCGGCGAGCGGGGCCGCTTCGGCGTCCGCTTCTGCGTCCGCTTCGGCACCGGCGGAGACAGGCGTGCGCTTTTCGGTGCCGCCATCGGGTGATCTGCACTACAACACTTTCGGCAACGGTGTGCAAAACCAACCAGGGACGATCCATTGGACGAGCGACGACGACGGCTACGACATACTTGTGACGGTCCCGCTACCGTTCGTGGGCACGTTTTCATATGAAAGCCGCGGGCGCATCGATGCGTTCGGCCTCGCGCCGCAGCGCTACAGCGAAAAGCGCGGCCGCCGGCCCGAAGACGTGACGACATTCGATCGCGCCGGCAGGCAGATCGCCTTCTCGCGCACCAATGCAGCGCGCGCCTTGCCCGACGGTGCGCAGGACCGTTTCAGCATGATCATGCAGCTCGCGAGCCTTGTAAGGGGCGCCCCCGAGGCTTACACGCCGGGCGTGACGCGCTCGTTTTTCGTCGCAGATAACGACAGTGCGGAAACCTGGCCGATCGAGACGATCGGCGACGAGTCGGTACAAACGCCCGATGGTTTCGTCGCTGCCCGCCACTTCATGCGGCTGCCGCGCCACGAAGGCGACCGCCGTCGCATCGACGTCTGGCTCGCCCCGTCGCTCGGCTGGCTGCCGGCGCGGATCGTCCAGACGGAGCCGAACGGGGCGCAGATCGAATTGCTCTGGCGCGGCAAGCTCGCGGTCCCGGGCGCGGAAAATGCGGATCAGTCGATGCAGACGCCGGACGGTTCATCCGTGTCCGCCCCGCGCGAGCAGCCCTAAACCGGCGGCGCTCGCGTGCCGTTATCGCAAGTATCGGGGTGCCGTGGATGATCTCGATGTTTTCCATCGCCGCTCGAACGTTTTGTATGGTCGGGGTCTAACTTTCAGGTCTACGATGTATTTGTTTGTGTCGTTTAAGCGTCGTTTAAGACCCGCCCCTTGAAATTCCATACGAACGCTCCACGTAGAAGGCAGAAAACGGCCAGGAGCCAAACGGAATAAGGAGTGTCGCCATGCAGATGATCTACAACAGCCCCAACTACTGTGTCGTCGAGTTCGCGCCGCAAGCAGGCCATCTGGCGATGAACGCAGGTGGCTATGAAATCGTGGACAAGAATACGCAGCGCGAAATCTTCATCGACGGCGCGATGGCGGCACAATTTCGCGAGCACGTGCGCAAGCTGATCGAAGAAGAGCCGACACTCGACGAAGTCGACGAGTTCCTCGGCCAGTTCGACAGCCTGATGACGCAGCCCGTCGTGCTTCACTGACACGCAGCCCTGCAAGCCCGGCTGCGGGCGCGCCCCGCCGGCCACCCGGCGCATTGCGCCACACGCTGACGGCACCGGAAACGCACAGAAAGGCCTCGCCCGGATCAACCGGCGGGGCCTCTCTTTTTTGCCCCAAAAGAGTGCGGCGGGCGACGCGATGCGCGGCCGGCTACAATGTGCACTTCCCACATTTACCGAGAGGCTCCGAGCCCGTTCGCCATGACCTCGTCCGCCAGTCAGACCGCTTCGTCCACCCCGGGCACGCATTACACGCGGGGCGCCGCGCTGCCCGCGTTGCTCGCGTCGCGCATCCTGATCCTCGACGGAGCGATGGGCACGATGATCCAGCGCTACAAGCTCGATGAAGCGGCCTATCGCGGCGAGCGCTTCAAGGATTTCGCGCGCGACGTGAAGGGCAACAACGAGCTCTTGTCGATCACGCAGCCGCAGATCATCGGCGAAATCCACGCGCAGTACCTTGCAGCGGGCGCCGACATCATCGAAACGAACACGTTCGGTGCCACGACGGTGGCCCAGGCCGACTACGGCATGGAAGCGCTCGTGCACGAGATGAACGTCGCGTCGGCGCAGCTGGCGCGCGCGGCCTGCGATCAATATTCGACGCAGGACAAACCCCGCTTCGTGGCAGGCGCAATCGGACCGACGCCGAAAACGGCGAGCATTTCGCCCGACGTGAACGACCCGGGCGCACGCAACGTCACGTTCGACGAGCTGCGGGCCGCGTACTACGCGCAGGCCGAGGCGCTGCTCGAAGGCGGCGTGGATCTGTTCCTCGTCGAGACCATCTTCGATACGCTGAACGCGAAGGCGGCGCTTTTTGCGCTCGACGAACTGTTCGAGAACACGGGCGAGGTATTGCCGATCATGATCTCGGGCACGGTGACCGACGCATCGGGCCGGATCCTGTCGGGCCAGACGGTCGAAGCATTCTGGAACTCGCTGCGTCACGCGAGGCCGCTCACGTTCGGCATGAACTGTGCGCTCGGCGCGGCGCTGATGCGGCCGTACATCGCCGAGCTCGCGAAGCTCTGCGATACCTACGTGTCGTGCTATCCGAACGCTGGCCTGCCGAACCCCATGAGCGACACGGGCTTCGACGAAACGCCGGCCGATACGTCGCGGCTCTTGAAGGAATTCGCGCAAGCCGGGCTCGTGAACGTGGCGGGCGGGTGCTGCGGCACGACGCCCGATCACATCGCGGCGATCGCGCAGTCGCTCGCACAGATCAAACCGCGCCGCTGGCCCGGCCAGTATCGCGACGCTGCCTGAAAGACGCGGCACGCAACGCAACGCAACGAACGCGCGCGCTTTCCTGAAGCAGCCACGCGTTCGATACCGGCGGGTCGCCCTGCCCCCATCGAAAAACTCCATCTGAATCCTGCACTCGCCATGACCGATCACACGATGCGCCTTGCCGGCCTCGAGCCGTTCAACGTCTCGTCAGGCGCGCTCTTCATCAACGTCGGCGAACGCACGAACGTCACCGGGTCCAAGGCGTTCGCGCGCATGATCCTCAACGGGCAATTCGACGAAGCGCTGGCCGTGGCTCGCCAGCAGGTCGAAAACGGCGCCCAGGTCATCGACATCAACATGGACGAGGCCATGCTCGATTCGAAGGCGGCGATGGTCCGCTTTCTGAATCTGATTGCGTCCGAGCCCGATATCGCTCGCGTGCCGATCATGATCGACTCCTCGAAATGGGAAGTGATCGAGGCCGGCCTCAAATGCGTGCAAGGCAAGGCGATCGTCAATTCGATCTCGCTGAAAGAAGGCGAGGAAGCCTTCAAGCGTCAGGCCCGACTGATCCGCCGCTACGGCGCAGCCGCCGTCGTCATGGCCTTCGATGAGGCCGGGCAGGCCGATACGTTCGCCCGCAAGACCGAGATCTGCACACGCTCGTATCGGATCCTCGTCGACGAGGTCGGCTTCCCGCCCGAGGACATCATCTTCGACCCGAACATCTTCGCGGTCGCGACAGGCATCGAGGAGCACAACAACTACGCCGTCGACTTCATCGAAGCGACGCGCTGGATCAAGCAGAACCTGCCGCACGCGAAGGTGAGCGGCGGCGTGTCAAACGTGTCGTTCTCGTTCCGCGGCAACGATCCGGTACGCGAGGCAATCCACACCGTCTTCCTCTATCACGCGATTCAAGCCGGCATGGACATGGGCATCGTGAACGCCGGGCAGCTCGGCGTCTATGCCGACCTCGATGCCGAGCTGCGCGAGCGCGTGGAAGACGTGATCCTGAACCGCCGCACCGACGCGACCGATCGGCTGCTCGAAATCGCCGACCGGTTCAAGACCGGCGCGGCGAAGAAGGAAGAAAACCTCGAATGGCGCAATCAGGGCGTGGAAGCACGCCTGGCCCATGCGCTCGTGCACGGCATCACGACGTTCATCGTAGAGGACACCGAAGAAGCACGTCAGAAGATCGCCGCAGCGGGCGGGCGTCCGATCAATGTGATCGAAGGTCCGCTCATGGACGGCATGAACATCGTCGGCGACCTGTTCGGCCAGGGCAAGATGTTCCTGCCTCAGGTCGTCAAGTCTGCGCGCGTCATGAAGCAGGCCGTCGCGCATCTGATTCCGTTCATCGAGGAAGAGAAGAAACGGCTCGCCGCAGCCGGCGGCGATGTGCGCGCGAAGGGCAAGATCGTGATCGCCACCGTGAAAGGCGATGTGCACGACATCGGCAAGAACATCGTCTCCGTCGTGCTCCAGTGCAACAATTTCGAAGTCGTGAACATGGGCGTCATGGTGCCCTGTAACGAGATCCTGGCGAAGGCGAAGGTCGAAGGCGCCGACATCGTCGGCCTCTCAGGCCTCATCACGCCGAGCCTCGAAGAAATGGCCTACGTCGCCTCCGAAATGCAGCGCGACGATTACTTCCGCGTGAAGAAGATTCCGCTTTTGATCGGCGGTGCGACAACCTCCCGCGTGCACACGGCCGTAAAGATCGCACCGCACTACGAGGGTCCCGTCGTCTACGTACCCGATGCGTCGCGCTCGGTGTCCGTCGCCTCGAATCTGCTCTCGGACGAGGGCGCGGCAAAGTACCTCGACGACCTGAAGACCGAATACGCACGGATTCGCGAGCAGCACGCGAACAAGAAGGCACAGCCGATGGTGACGCTCGAAGCCGCGCGCGCCAACAAGACGAAGATCGACTGGGCCGCGTACCGGCCCGTCAAGCCGAGCTTCGTCGGCCGCCGCGTCTTCAAGAACTACGACCTGAACGAACTTGCGAACTACATCGACTGGGGCCCGTTCTTCCAGACCTGGGACCTGGCGGGCCCGTACCCCGCGATTCTCAACGACGAGATCGTCGGCGAGTCGGCACGCCGCGTGTTCTCGGATGCCAAAGCGATGCTCGCGCGGCTGATCCAGGGCCGCTGGCTCACGGCGAACGGCGTCATCGCGCTGTTGCCCGCGAGCAGCGTGGGCGACGACATCGAGATCTATACCGACGAGACGCGCACCGAAGTCGCCCTGACCTGGCGCAATCTGCGCCAGCAGAGCGTGCGGCCCGTGGTGGACGGCGTCATGCGGCCGAACCGCTCGCTCGCCGACTTCATCGCGCCGAAAGATTCGGGCGTGGCCGACTACATCGGGATGTTCGCGGTGACGGCCGGCATCGGGGCCGACGTCAAGGAAAAGCAGTTCGTCGCCGACCTCGACGACTACAGCGCAATCATGTTCAAGGCCCTCGCGGACCGGCTGGCGGAGGCCTTTGCCGAAGCGATGCACGCCCGCGTGCGTCGCGAACTGTGGGGCTATGCGTCGGACGAAACGCTCGACAATACGGCGCTGATCGACGAAAAATATGTCGGCATCCGGCCGGCACCGGGTTACCCGGCCTGCCCGGACCACCTCGTCAAGCGCGACATGTTCGAGGTGCTGAAGGCTGACGAAATCGGCATGAGCGTGACCGAATCGCTGGCCATGCTGCCGGCTGCGAGTGTGTCGGGCTTCTACCTCGCGCACCCGGAAAGCCGCTATTTCTCGGTCGGTAAAATCGATCGCGACCAGCTCGAAGACTACGCGCGCCGCATGCAGCTTTCGAACGAAGATGCCGCGCGCGCCCTCGCGCCGCTGCTCTGACGCGTAGCCGCCCGGTGCGGAAACGACAACGCCCGCTCGCAGCGCATAGGCTGCAAGCGGGCGTTGTCCATTTTCGCCCGACGCGTCTCGGCCGTCTTGACCGTCACGTCCGACGAATCGCGACGCCCCGCCGGTATCGGCCGGTCGCCGCGCCCTCGCTTCAGACGCCCCAGAGCACGTCGGCGTTCTCGCGCTGCGCGGCACGCAGCATGTCGAGGAACGGAAAGGCGCGCTGCGCGAGCCCGATCGGCAGCTCGTGATGCTCGTGACCGTCTTCGCCCTCGTGGAAGTGGCCTTCGTGTTCGGCGATCTCGCGCTTGTCGACGACGATCGCCGCTTCGAGCTTCGCAATGGCGCCTTCGAGTTCGTCGTGCGTAATGACGCCGCGCTGGCCGAGGCTCTTGCCGACGATACCGACGAGGTACTGCGCGAGATTTTCGAGCATGACGACATCAGGCGCTGCACGGCATTTGAAAGTAATCAGCATGTTTCCCTTCTTTCCACTTGAGATTGAAACGTACGCGCATTCCGCCACGAACCAACCGGCGAACCGCGCGGTGAACCCGATGCGACGCCCGGCACT
Source organism: uncultured Trinickia sp. (assembly GCA_966431825.1). Classification (GTDB taxonomy): domain Bacteria; phylum Pseudomonadota; class Gammaproteobacteria; order Burkholderiales; family Burkholderiaceae; genus Trinickia. The sequence goes on along the minus strand of CBJMQH010000266.1, from coordinate 497 downwards.
GCACCGGCGACTTCTGATTGAACATATTAGCACCCTGTTAAAATCCTATTAGCCACGCGCGCGACTCCCGCCCCTCGCCTCCTTGTTTGTCGGCTCGAGGGCCGGTCGAGCCCGTGCCGCCCTATACATGTCGTCCGCGCTGCTTCGCGGACCGACCCTACCGATTGATCGACCCAGCATGCTGCCCGCACAAAAACAGACTCTCGAATCCCTGCTTGCCGCGAGCGTCAAGCAAGTCATCGCGCAAAGCCAGACCGACGCCGCCGCGCAGCTTTCGCCCACGATCTCGCTGGAGCGGCCCAAAGTCGCCGCGCACGGCGACGTGGCCTGCAACGTGGCGATGCAGCTTGCCAAGCCGCTCCAGAAGAACCCGCGCGAACTCGCGCAGGGCATCGTCGACGCACTCACCGCGCTGCCCGATGCCCGCGGCCTCGTGGAAGCGGCCGAAATCGCGGGCCCGGGCTTCATCAACCTGCGCCTCTCGGCGGCCGCCAAGC
>CBJMQH010000265.1:0-7404 GCA_966431825.1 uncultured Trinickia sp. | reverse complement strand
AGGCACTGACGATCAGGAGGCGCGCATCGATCTTGGCGGCCAGCGCGATCGCCTGGATCTTGAGCCGTTCGGGATGGACTTGCCGATCGAGGCGCTCAGGCTCGCGCGCGCCGGCGGCGGGCACGGAGGCTAACAGGCCGCTCGCCAGGGCGAAGGCCACGAAATTGCAAACAACGAGAACGGCGAGCAACCAGCGCAACATCGTAGAGTCTCCCTCTAGACGGAACGACGGAACAAATTCGACCCACTTCCCCGTGCCGGAATGGCCCCGGCATCGGCAGGCCAACGGCGTGTGCCACGCCGCGGCCCCATCACTTCAGGCGTTGCAGCCCGCGTTGGCAGGACAGCTTGTCGCGATGCGGGCAAGACCCGACAGCACGAGCCCATCGTGCCGCGTGTGCGGCACCGCCAGCGTACGCGCCACTTCGTCGGCCGCGCCGCCGCTCAGCACGAGGCGCACGGGCGTACCCCAGTCCGCTGTGAGTTCATGCCATGCGCGCTCGATGAGACCGGCTTGCGCGAGCAGCGAGCCGGCCGAGATCGCATGGCGGGTGTCGGTGGCGAACCAGCGCTGCCGGGCATCGTCATCGACGAGCGCACGCGCCGATTCGGCACCGAGCGTCGGCAATTGTGCCGTGTGTTCGCCCAGCGCGCGCATCATCAGCGACCATCCGGGTGCGATGAGCCCGCCCGCGAACCGGCCGTCCGCACGCAGCGCTTCGAGCGTCGTCGCCGTTCCGAGCGTTGCGATCAGCAGATGTTCGCCGGGAAACGCCGCGTGTGCGCCGATCATACCCGCCCAACGGTCGCTGCCCAGACGTTCGGGCTGTGCATAGCAATTCGTCACGCCGCACTGCTTCGCCGCGGCGCGGATCGTCGTACGCGACAGCCCGGGCCAATGCGCGTCGAGCAGGGCGGTGAGCCGTAAGGCCACTGCGTCGCCGGCCACGTTCGAAATCCAGGCCGCGCCCGGTGTCGGTAGCGCATCCCAGGTAGCCTCTTGCGCGTCGGCCGGCCGGTGCGCCGAGGGGGCGTCCGCCGCGTCGCCTTGCGCGTGGTCGAATGCGCCGCCGCTGAGCGTGGCACCCTGCGCGTCGACGAGCGCCCATTTGATGCGGCTGTTGCCCGCATCGATCAGCAGAAACGGCGCGCTCATGGCGCCGTCTGCGCGGGGCGCAGCGAGATGTCGCCCGTGGCGACCGTACGGATGCCTTCATCGGTCGAAACGAGCAACTGACCGATCTCGTCGACGCCGATTGCGGTGCCGCGCAGCGATTCGATACCGTTCTCATAGAGCGCGACCGTTTGCTGTGCATAAGCGTGGCACGCATTCCAGCGTTCGCGAAACGGCGCGAAACCGTCGGCGCCGAACGTGGCGAGGGCCGCCGATAGTCTACCGAGCACCGCAACGAGCGTATCGGTGAGGTTCGCTGTGGGCAGCACCGCCGACAAGGCGAGCGGCAACGTCGGTGCCGGGCCCGGCGCGGGGGTCGGGCCGGTCGACGGCACGACGAACCGTGAAGCGAGCTGGGCGTCTTCGCGTACGTTGATGCCGATTCCGATCACGGCGGCCGTCATCGCGCTCGTGCTCCAGGCCGTTTCGATCAAAATCCCCGCCAGCTTGCCCATCTGGCCTGCACCCTCTCCATCGGGCCGCGCGAGCAACACGTCGTTCGGCCATTTCAGCGAAATCGAGGCTGCGGCCGACGCCGGGTGTGTGGCGATGGTGGCGGCATGCACGAGGCCACGCAGCGCATCGACGAGGGCCACGCCGACGGCGAGAGACAGTCCGCCGATGCCCGAAAGCGGGCGCGGCAACAGTGTCGCGACCGAAAACGTCAATGCGTGACCCGGCGTGGCGTGCCAGGCGCGCCCCTGACGGCCGCGGCCCGCGCTCTGCCGATAGGCAACCCGCACGGCCGAGATACGGGCGGGCGCGGCGTTGCGCGGCATCGCCTTGAGTCGTTGCATGAGATCCGAGTTGGTCGAGCCGGTCTCTTCGACGATCTCGAGCGCAGCGGACGCGAGACTGCCCGCGCTCTGTGCGAGTACGCGCGCTGCGTCGATTCGCCAGTCGCCGGTCGGCGTCCCGGGCAGGGGTGAACGGGTATCGATCATGCGCGTATTGTAGTCGCGGGTCGTCGCGGCGCACACGCGAGGCGCCCACGATGCGCGCGATGCCCGGCATCCCGGGCGGCCTTCGCTACAATGGCCGCACTGCGACGCACAGGGACGCACACCCCTTGAACTTCGATATGCCCCCCGGGCTGGTCATCGAGACGGGTACGCCGGGGCCGCTCGTTCGGCTCTCCGGCCAATGGACGGCGCTCGCGCTTGCCCGCGATCGCGCCCGCGCCGGCGCGACGACGCGGCTCGCCGCGTTGGCCGGCGAGCCCGAGGCGCGCTGGGACTTGTCCGCGGTTGAGCGGATGGACCATGTCGGCGGTCAGGCGCTCTGGCGTGTCTGGGGGCGCAAGCTGCCCGACGCCGTTGCGCTGACCGACATGCAACGCGATATCTTCGCGCGGATCGCACTGCTCGAGACGCAGCGCGAAGAGCCCGAACCGCTCGAACGGATCGATCCGGTCACGGCGCTGGGCATGTCGATGTTCAGGTTTGCCGATCACGTCCACGGCGGCATCGCGATGTTCGGCCGCGTCGCGCTCGATGCGCTGTCGGTGTTGCGGCACCCGGCCGCGGCACCCTGGAAAGAGATCTCGGCCAACATCTACAACGCCGGCACGCGTGCGTTGCCGATCACGGCGCTCGTCGCCTTTCTGATCGGGATCGTGCTCAGCTATCTGTCGGCACAGCAACTGCGCCTGTTCGGCGCCAACCAGTACATCGTCAACATCCTTGGCCTTTCGGTCATCCGCGAACTCGGGCCCGTGCTGTCGGCGATTCTCGTAGCCGGTCGCTCCGGCTCGGCCATTACGGCCCAGATCGGCGTCATGCGCGTGACCGAAGAGCTCGACGCGATGCTCGTCATGGGCATTCCGCACGGCCTGCGATTGATTCTGCCGCGCGTGCTCGCGCTCGGTATCGCCATGCCGCTCATCGTGATGTGGACGAACATCATTGCGCTCGCGGGCGGCGCGCTGGCCGCGAGCCTCGTGCTCGGCATCGACGTGCCGTATTTCGCGCGCGCGCTGCCGAACGTCGTGGCCATCGCGAACCTGTGGATCGGGCTCGGCAAAGGCGTTGCGTTCGGTATGCTGATCGCGCTCGTCGCCTGTCACTTCGGCTTCCGAATCAAACCGAACACGCAAAGTCTCGGCGAAGGGACGACGGCTTCCGTCGTCACATCGATCACCGTCGTGATTCTCGCCGACGCGATCTTCGCCATCCTGTTTCAGAACGTGGGACTTTAGGAAACGCCGATCGTGACCGCCCCCCTGTCCGCTGCCGTCCGTGATCGTCCGCTTCCCGCCATCGGCGAGCCTGTGATCGAAGTCCAAGACTTGTCGAAGCGTTACGGTCGCACCGTCGTGCACGAACACCTCGATCTCGAGGTGCGCCGCGGCGAAATCGTGTCGATTGTCGGCGGCTCGGGCTCGGGCAAGACCACGCTCGTGCGGCAGATCCTGGGCCTCGAGCGCCCGAGCGCCGGTACGATCCGCGTATTCGGCCAGGATACGGCCCACATCGACGCGGCCACGGCACGCGTCATGAAGAGCCGCACCGGCATGCTGTTCCAGCAAGGCGCGCTTTTTTCCTCGCTGTCGGTGTTCGACAACATCGCGCAGCCGATCCGCGAACTGGGCCGTGTGCCGGCAGGACTGCTGCGCGACATCGTGATGCTGAAGCTCGAGATGGTCGGCTTGCCTTGCAAGCATGCGTCGAAGATGCCGTCGGCGCTCTCGGGCGGCATGATCAAGCGCGTGGGCATCGCGCGCGCCCTCGCGCTCGAACCCGAGTTGCTGTTCCTCGACGAACCGACGGCCGGCCTCGATCCTCAGTCGTCCGAAGAATTCGTCGAACTGATCGCTACGTTGCACCGCGCGCTGGGGCTCACCGTCGTGATGGTGACGCACGATCTCGACACGATGACCTCGTTGTCCACCCGCGTCGCCGTGATCGCCGATCACCGCGTGCTCGTGGCGGCGCCGATCGAAGAGGCCGCTGCCGTCGATCACCCGTTCATCCGCGAGTTCTTCCTCGGGCGCCGCGGCCGCCGCGCGCTGCAGGCGCTGCCGCCCGAGCGGCGCGCGAAACTGCCGCCGGCGGCGCTCGCGTCCGCAGCGGCTCAGGTGCCGTTATGACGCCGGGCCGTGCCGCGCGCCGTCGGCGCACGCATCATTGCTGAACCACGGGAAGCCACGCATGGAAAACAAGTCGCACGCGTTCTGGGCAGGTCTCTTCACGATCGGGCTGTCGGTCGTGATCGGCCTCGCGATTTTCTGGTTCAACCTCGATCGCGCGGTGCGCATCCCGTACGACCTCATCGCACGCACGAGCGTGACGGGACTCTCGACCGACGCCGACGTGCGCTACCGCGGCCTTGGCGTCGGCAAAGTGCAATCGATCCGCTTCGACCATGAGCACCCCGGGCAGATCGTGATCCGGATCCTCGTCGACAAGCACGCGCCGATCACGCGCTCGACATACGGAAGCCTCGGCTTGCAGGGTGTCACGGGGATCGCGTTCGTTCAGCTCGACGATACGGGAGCCGATCTGACACCGGTCCCTTCCACGCCCAAGCACATCGCTCAGATCCCGATGCGCCCCGGCCTGCTCGACCAGCTGCAGGAGCGTGGCGACGTGCTGCTCAACGAACTCGAATCCGTCGCGACGCGCGCCGATGCCATGCTTTCCGACGATACGCGCAAGCAGTTGGTGGCCACGGCGGCGAGCCTGCAGCATGCGGCCGATGCGGTCGCGGTGCTTGCTCAGCAGGCCGGACCCGCCGCGGCGCAGCTGCCTGGCGCGATCGCGCAGTTCCAGCGCACGCTCGCCTCGACGAATACGCTGATCTCGAACCTCAATGCCCCGAACGGACCGGTCATCGGCAACCTCGACAAGATCGGTGCCGCCGCCGATCGAACGAGCGCGGCCGTGACTCAGATGAGCGCGTCGCTCGCGGGCATGACCGCGCGTTTCGACTATGAGACGCTGCCGCGCGTCGGGCGGCTCGCGGCCGACGTCGGGGGAGCGGCCCGCTCGCTCGATCGTGCGGCCAACGCCTTCAGCACGAGCCCGTCGAGCGTATTGTTCGGTGTAGGAGCGGCTGCGCCCGGTCCCGGGGAGCCCGGGTTCGCTTGGCCCCGTACGGCCGCGGCCGCACATTGAGTGCCGGACCTGGTGCGCACGTCGGTCGGCAGAATCCGAGCGTAAAGGAAGTCGTGAACCAACTCGTGAACCAAGTCGTGAACCGGACCGCCGAGCCGATGCCATACATGCAGTCCGTTAGAGATACGAAGGAAAGTGCTTATGTTTCGTTGGACCGTCCCAGCATTTGCCCCGCCGCGCGCGAGCCTGCACACCGTTATCTGCGTGCTTCGCGCCCGCGCACCTGCGCTTTTCGTTACGATGACCCTGGCGGCCCAGCTCGCTGCGTGTACGTTGGGCACGCCGTCTGCCGTATCGAATATCGGTTACGACCTGGGGCCCGCGCCCGCGTCGCCACCGGCCGCGCAGCCGCTCGCCGGTGCGCGGCCGGCGCTTCGCATGTTCGACGTGCAGGCGCCGCGTTCGCTCGACAGCGAGGCGATTCTCTATCGGCTTGCCTACGCGGATCCGCACCGCACGGCGGCCTACGCCAACAGCCATTGGACGATGACGCCCGCGGCGTTGCTCACGGAGCGCCTGCGCGCGGCGCTTGCGGCGAATGGCGCCGTGCTCGGCGGCGGCGCCGCGCAGGACGCACCGCTGCTTTCGGTGGATCTCGAACAGTTCGAGCAGGTCTTCGACGGCGAGGGGCAGAGCCACGGTCAATTGAGTGCACGCGTGACGCTCACGCAGGCGGGCAAGCTGCTCGCTCAGCGCACGTTTGTCGCGCGCGCGCCGGCCAGCACGCCGAATGCGGCAGGCGGCGTGCACGCGCTCGCCGCGGCCAGCGACGATTTCGTCGCCCAGTTGATCGCGTGGCTTGGCATGCAACCCATCGCTGCGGCGCACTGAGGGCGTCGAAGCAGGCGGTTTCAGCGAGCGGCAACGGCGCGCTCGTCGGGCGTCGCGTCCGGGGCGCGAGGCGCGAGGCGCTTTCGCTGGCATGCGCGCTGCTGGGCAAGCTGGCTATAATCGGGCGGTCCCGGCGCTTGGGCCGCAACGGCTCGGGCGCTGCGGCCCACGCTGTCCGCCGCCCTCTCATTGACCCTCGTGATATACGCGACCTAAGGGACCTAAGCGACCGATCATGGATTCGTTCTACAAGTACCACGTGTTTTTCTGCCTGAATCAGCGCGAGCCCGGTGCCGACCGGCCGAGCTGTGCCAACTGCAACGCGCAGGCGATGCAGGAATACGCGAAGAAGCGCGTGAAGCAGCTGGGGCTTTCGGGGCCAGGCCAGGTGCGGATCAACAAGGCCGGCTGCCTCGACCGCTGCGAGGAAGGACCGACGATCGTCGTCTATCCCGAGGGCACCTGGTACACCTACATCGACGAAACGGACATCGACGAAATCGTCGAGTCGCATTTGAAGGACGGCCGCGTCGTGGAGCGACTGCTGATCGATCGCCAATAGTGCGGCCCTGCTCAAGATGAATGCACAAACGAAGAAGTATCTGATCGACGGGCCTGTCGGGAAGATCGAGGTCGCGCTCGATACGCCCGATGGCGCGCCGCGCGGCATCGCGCTCGTCGCTCACCCGCATCCGCTCTTTCAGGGCACGATGGACAACAAGGTCGTGCAGACGCTCGCGCGCACGCTCGTGCAGCTCGGCTATGTCACGTACCGCTGCAACTTTCGCGGCGTCGGCCAGACCGAGGGCGAATATGACAAGGGCATCGGCGAGCAGGACGATCTGATTGCGCTGATCGCGCACATGCGCGATCAGCCGGGGCAGGACGCGCTACCGCTCGTGCTCGCCGGTTTTTCATTCGGCACGTTCGTGATTTCGCACGTGGCCAACCGGCTCGTCGAGCAGGGAAAGACGATCGAGCGCATGATCTGCGTCGGGACGGCCGCGAGCCGTTTCGACATCGCGCCCGTGGCCGAGAACACGCTCGTCATCCACGGCGAGCAGGACGAAACGGTGCCGATCGGCTCCGTGTTCGATTGGGCGCGTCCGCAGGAGCTGCCCGTCGTCGTCATTCCTGGCGCCGAGCATTTTCTCCATCGCAAGCTGCATATCCTCAAGCGGATCGTCGTCGACGCGCGGTGCGGAATGCGTGCCTGCGATTCATCAGCCCACAAGACGGTGACTTCTGGCACTGTCGCGTGGGGCGTCAAACGGAAAGAACGGC
>CBJMQH010000264.1:0-7422 GCA_966431825.1 uncultured Trinickia sp. | reverse complement strand
ATTCCGCTGTCTTTACGTTCGGTACGTGGCTGGCATGCGCCGCTGCGTCACCATTCTCCTCTTGTCGTTGTTGCTCCGGGGCCTGACGCCCCGGTTTTTTTTTGCCTGTCGCCACGGTTCAGGCACGCGCCTGCGCTGCTTCTTCCGCCCCAGCCGTAACCGGCACTGAAGGCCGAAGGCCTGCGCACCGAGGCAGACTTGCCGGTCCAGCATGCGAAACCCGCCGTTTCGCCCGGCAAGGCCCGGCCCGCCTGTTAAAATCTGCTTTTTCGCATGCTTTTCCCTCCCTCGATAACCCCATCACCGTCAACGCCACTGCTCCCGCAGTTGCCGTCGCGCCAGCTGGCCCTGCCACCCGCCGCCGCATCGTCGTCACCTCCGCGTTGCCTTACGCGAACGGACAGATTCACCTCGGCCACATGGTCGAGTATCTCCAGACCGACATCTGGGTGCGCGCGCTGCGAATGCATGGCCACGAGGTCTACTATGTCGGCGCCGACGACACGCACGGCACGCCGGTCATGCTGTCGGCCGAAAAGGAAGGCATCACGCCCAAGGCGCTGATCGAGCGGGTCTGGGGCGATCACAAGCGCGATTTCGACAGCTTCTTCGTCTCGTTCGACAACTACTACTCGACCGATTCCGAAGAAAACCGCGAGCTCTGCGAACGGATCTATCGATCGCTGGAAGCCGCGGGGCTCATCGACGCGCGGGAAATCGAACAGGCGTACGACCCCGTCAAGGAAATGTTCCTGCCGGACCGTTTCATCAAGGGCGAATGTCCGAAGTGCGGGGCCAAGGATCAGTACGGCGACAGCTGCGAAGTCTGCGGCTCGACGTACCAGCCCACCGACCTCGTGAACCCGTATTCGGCCGTCTCGGGGGCCACGCCCGTGCGTCGCAAGTCGACGCACTATTTCTTCCGACTGTCCGACCCGCGCTGCGAAAACTTTCTGCGCGAATGGGTCGGCTCGCTCGCGCAGCCCGAGGCAACGAACAAGATGCGCGAGGGGCTCGGCGAGGCCGGCGACGCAAAGCTGTCCGACTGGGACATCTCGCGCGATGCACCGTACTTCGGCTTCGAGATTCCGGGTGCACCGGGCAAGTACTTCTATGTCTGGCTCGACGCCCCGGTCGGCTACTACGCGAGCTTCAAGAATCTGTCGGCACGCCTTCGCCTCGACTTCGAGCAGTGGATCGCAAAGGACTCCACCACCGAGCAGTACCACTTCATCGGCAAGGACATCCTCTACTTCCACACGCTGTTCTGGCCCGCGATGCTGGAATTCTCGGGCCACCGCACGCCGACGAACGTCTTCGCGCACGGCTTCCTGACGGTCGACGGCGCGAAGATGTCGAAATCGCGCGGCACCTTCATCACGGCGCGCAGCTATATCGAAACCGGGTTGAACCCCGAGTGGCTGCGCTACTACTTCGCCGCCAAGCTCAACGCGACGATGGAAGACATCGATCTGAACCTCGAAGACTTCCAGGCGCGCGTGAACAGCGATGTCGTCGGCAAGTACGTGAACATCGCCAGCCGCGCAGCAGGATTCCTGATCAAGCGTTTCGACGCGCGCGTGCAGGACAGCGCGATGGGCCACCCGCTACTCGCGACGCTGCGCGAAGCCATCCCGCAGATCGCCGCCCATTACGAAGCGCGCGAGTTCGGCCGCGCGGTCCGTCAGACGATGGAGCTGGCCGACGCCGTCAACGGCTACGTCGATACGGCCAAGCCGTGGGATCAGGCAAAGGACCCGGCGAATGCCGTCGCGCTGCATGAAACGGTCAGCGTCAGTCTCGAAGCCTTCCGCCTGCTGTCGATCGCGTTGAAGCCGGTGCTGCCGGTGCTCGTCGCGAACGTCGAGAAGTTCCTCGGCGTTGCACCGCTCACCTGGGCAGACGCCGGCGTGCCGCTTTCCTCGGCACAACCGATCAACGCGTATCAGCACCTGATGACGCGCGTCGATGCGAAACAGATCGAAGCGCTCGTCGCAGCCAACCGCGCAACGCTGCAGCCGACGGACGCAGCCGCAGCCGCACCCGCAGCCGGCGGCCAGGCGGCCGCCAAGCAATCGACCGCCGCGCCGGCGGCCAAGGCGAAAGCCGATGCCAAGGCCGATGCGAACGACACGGGCGTCATTTCGATCGACGACTTTGCGAAGATCGATCTGCGCATCGCACGGATCGTCGACTGCAAGGCCGTCGAGGGCTCCGACAAGCTGCTGCAGCTGACGCTCGACGTAGGCGAAGAAAAGACGCGCAACGTCTTTTCGGGGATCAAATCGGCCTACCGGCCCGAAGATCTCGTCGGCAAGCTGACGGTCATGGTGGCGAACCTCGCGCCGCGCAAGATGAAGTTCGGGTTATCCGAAGGCATGGTGCTCGCCGCATCGGCCGCCGACGAGAAGGCGGAGCCCGGTCTCTACATCCTCGAACCGCACAGCGGCGCGGCGCCCGGCATGCGGGTACGGTAAGCCCCCGGCGTGCGCCGCGATCGCGCCCATCGCGGCGTGTCCTCGCGGGACACCTCAGAGCGTCATCTCGTTCGCCGAGGAACCGCGGCGGGAACCCACGGGCGCGCCCCGCTCTGCGCGGGTGGCTTCGACGGCCGGGGCGCGTTCCACGGATAGCCGTTGCCGGCCCAGTCGCGCGCTCCCGATGCAGCCCGCGTTGGCGGCGATTTTTCTCAACCTGCCGACGTCCAATGAAACGGGCGGGCAGGCGTCGACGCCTCGCGCGATGCCCCTCAGCGCCGCGACCACCAGCTGTCGAAACGGCGCGTGTAGCTCAAGTCCACGCCCTGGAACGTTCCGCCGTAGGCGGCGACCGACCAGAAGCGAGACAGATTGACGGTAGCCTTGAACGCATTGCTCGCCGACTGCAATCCCTGCTCGTAGCCGAGCACGAGCCGTTCGTTGATCGCCTTCGAAATCGTCACGACCTGGGGGTCCGTCAGGCCCACATCGCTGCGTCCCACCGAGAACTCGTCGAGGCCGAACGTCTGCGCCACGCGTTTGCCCGTCGCACTGCCGAGCAGTGCGAGCGCCGTCGTCATCGAACTCTGTTGCCCGAGGTTGTTGCCCTGGTCCGTACCGTGACCGAACAGCAGCCAGGACAGCTTCTCGTTATCGGCCACATTCGGCTCGGACACGAGCTTCACGGTGGGCGAGCGCACCGTCCCCGTCACCTGTACCCCGGCTTCGACTTCCTGATTGCGGCGCATCGCGAGGATATTGATGCCCGGATTCGCCACAGGTCCGTTGAAGGTGAAGAAGCCGTTTTCGATCGCGAGCTTGCGGCCGAACGACGTGTAGGTCGAGCCTTCCGTCACGCGCACGTTGCCCACCGCCTTGAGCGGCTGGTTCGGCGCCGACAGCATCGTGACGGTACCGCGCAACCCGAGATCGGCGCCCTGCCCGCGGAAGCGGAAATCGTTGCCGAGGTCGATGTCGACGCTCGCATGCGGCGCGAAGCGCCCCACGGGCTTTTCGCCCGGCTGCAACGGCGGCGGCGTACCCTTCACGAGGCTGCCGTCGCGCACGATCACGACATCGTCGGATAGTCGCGGCGCTGCCTTCTCGGGCATATCGAACAGCGCGTGATCGATGCGGAACTTGCCGCCGATGTCGATCCCCTCGGCCAAGCCGCCATTGGCCATCTTCGCACTGCCCGAGAGCCGCAACTGCCGGTCCGGTGCCGCGAACAGCTCGAGATTGTCCGCGACGATGCTCGCTGTGAGGTCCGGCGCTTCGCTGTCGAGCCGGATGCGGCCCGTCGCGCGCAGCGTGCCGTCGCCGCCGCGAAATTCGACGTGCTGCAGCTCGACGAGATTCTCGGTCAATGCCACGCGCACGACGCCGTCCTTCAACTGCACGCCCTGGTCGACAAACGTCGCCGAAAGCCCGTCGCCGATCAGCGTCCCCGACAAGGCCGGCTTCGACGCGGTGCCCGCGAGCGTCAGGCTCAGCGCAAGGTGCCCGTCGAGCACGTAGCTCGGGCCGAACAGCCCCCCCGTCGTCTTCAGCGTCGGCACGTCCGCTACGATCGTGCCGGAAACGGGTGCATCGGGCGCAACGCCGAGCAGACCGCCGCGTGCCGGGTCGGGCGCGAGCGCAAGCCCGAGTTTCGCGTCAGCCGTCCCGATGCGGCTCGCCGCCGCATGGACAGTGACGCCAAGGCGCGAGCCCGATGCGAACTCGGCACGCGCCGAGAGCGCCGTGATGCCGAGCGCAGCGACACCGCGCCCCGTCTGTACCGACATATCGCCGCTCTGCCGATCGATCCGCGCATAGCCGCGCGCAGTCCGTCCGAGATCGAAGTCCCAGTCGCCCGCGAGCACGAGATCGCTCGAGAAACGCGAGGGTCGTCCCGTCAGCGTCCGCTCAATGGCGAGCAGCCGGCCGATCGAAACGTTCGACGCAGTGCCTGCCGAGCGTAGCGCGCCATGATCGTAGACGAACGACTTCAAGTCGATCTGAGCCCCCTCCAGCATCAGTCGCGTCGGTCCGAGCGTCGCCTGCGCGGGCGCCGCATCCACGCTGAGCGGCGTCTGCAGTTCGAGCGCCGGCATGCCGCGGTTCATCAACCGCGTCACCGTGCCGCGCCCGCGCACGCCGCCCGGTGTATCGGCGAGCGAGCCCGCCGCCGCGAGCGTCGCGTCGAGCGCCCTCCCCCTCACCGTTCCGACGGCGGCGGCGTCGAGCGTGTGCTTGGCCCGCGTACCCGTCAGATGCGCCGTCAACGTCTGCAGTGCGAGGATAGGTGTGTGGATGTCGCGCGCATCGGTCGTGAACTCGAGCGCACCCGTCGCACCGTCGCGCATCTGCGCATGGCCCGTCGCGGCACCGATCCGATTCTCGCCGAACGCGACGCCGCGCGCGTCGTAGGTGAGCGCCACGTTCGGGTGGACGAGCGAGCCCGTCACATCGCCATCGGCACGCACCGCACCGGCGAGCCCGAAGCCGAGCCGCTCGAGTCGTGGCGCGTCCACGTGAAAACGGAGCCGATCGCCGGGTGCGCCGAAGCTACCCTTCATATCGACGTCGTTACCGGCGATCGACAGCGACGCATCGCTCGGCGCGAGCCGCGAGTCGGCGAACTGCACCGTGCCTTTGCCGGTGAGCGGCAAACCATCGTAGACACTATCGGTCAGCAGGAAGCGCAGCTTCGTCGAGAACGCGGGCGTCAGCGCACCGGTCGCATCGAACGTCCCTGTCACGCGCGCTTCGGGCCAAGCAAGCGACACCGGCGCGCCGGCCTTCGCGGGCCAGGCCGGGCGATGCGCGGCCATGAACCGCGGATCGAAGCCGGTCAGCTTCGCCTCGAGCGTATAACGCGCGGCTGCGTCGCGCGCGAGTGTGCCGGTGAGTTCGACACGCCCGCCGCCCGCATCGACGCGCGCAGTGCGTATCGCAATCTGCGTCGCCTCGAATGCGATTCGGGCGCGCGCGCGCAGCGGCGCCCGGGCGTCGGTCAAATCGAGTTCGAGCGATTGCTTCGCCCCGTCGAGGTCCACCGTCAGCGGGCCGCCGAGCGCAGTCGGCCGCACGTAGCGCGTGAACGTGGCGAGATCGAGGTCTGTGGCGCGCAGCGCGAACTGTCCGCGGCCCTGCGTCAGCGTACCGCCGCCTTCGAGCCGCGCGCCTTTGACGAGGCGCACGCGCAAGCCGTCGATGCGTTGCGAGCGCGCATCGAGCCGCACGTCGGCGCGCGCATCGATGAGCGGCAGCTTGTGTTCGATGTAGAGGCCGGGCGCCGCATTCGTGATCGATACAGGCCCGGCGACCGCGAACGTGCGCGCGCCGGCTACAGGCTCGAGCGCGGCTTCGAGCGCGAGATCGCCCTCGGGCGCGGTACGTGAGAACGCCTGCGGGTTGACGTGCGCGATCGAAACCGTCGCGCGCTTCAGCGGCACGGCGGAAAACGGCGTCGCTTCGACGTGCGCGCGGCCCGCGAGCTTCATGCCGCTCGCATCGATATCGGCACCGAACGCTTCCAGCGAGCCGGCCAGATGCGCACTGACCTGCGCCGGCTCGTGCTGGAGCGTACCGGCCAGCGCGGCGTCGCCGACAAGCGTGAACGGCCGCACGCCGTCGAGCGCAAGTTTGGCGACGAGCGCGCCATAGGGCGTGTCGAGCCCATCGAGCGACGCCGTGTGCCGGCGGCCGTCGCTGCTGCCGTGAAAGCGCAGCCGCTCCAAGGTCGTCGCCGAGGTGCCCTCATGCACAACGATCTTCTCGACGAGCACGGCCCGGATATCGAGCGCGAGCGGCAGCCGCAAGTCGGCAGGCAGTTGGAACGGCTTGCCGGCAGGTGACGGTGCGATCCGCGCGTCGATCGTCCCGATCCGCAGCAAGTCGAGCGTGAAGCGCCACGGCGCACGGGTGAGCGCCCAGCGCCCCGCCACTCGGTCGATGCGGATGTCGTCGCCGCCCTCGCCGCCGGTGCCCGTGTGCCAGCGTACGTCGGCGAGCCGCAGCCCGTTCGCGATCGTGCCGCCCTCGAACGTGCCCGTCAGGCGTCCGGCGCTGAGCGCGACGGCCGCCCGCCATGCCGTACGCGTGCCGGGCTCGGTCGTCAGTACAACGTACAGTGCTGCTAGCAGCCCTGCGGTGAATACCACGAGCGTGGCGAGCGTCCAAGCGAGCACGCGCAAGCGTCGGCGCGCCGGGGGGGCCGGCTGCGGCGACGCACCGCCGTCGCCGGATCCGCCAGCGTCATGCTCGGCGTCCTGCCCGTCGTGCGGGGATCGGATCGAAGAAGGATCTTGGTTCATGCTGCGCGTCAGAACGCGATACCGAGCGTGAGGTAGGGCCGCACGCTCTTGTTGCGGACCCCGTAGGCGAGGTCCACGTTGATGGGGCCGACCGGGCTGCGCCAGCGTGCACCGACACCCACGCCCGGATAGAAGACGCGCTCGCCCCAGGTATCGGTCGCTGTGCCGATATCGTAAAAGACGGCCGCGCCCCAGTCGTGTGTGAACCAGTGCTGATATTCGGCTGTTGCCGTGAGCAGGTACTTCGTGGGCAGCGTCGACCCGCTCACGTTGTTGCCGATGCTCTGAAAGCCGTAGCCCCGCACCGAATTCGAACCGCCGGCGCGGAACAACAGCGATGCCGGCACGCCTGCCGAGCCACCGCTCGTGAAGACGCCCCCCAGCTCGGCACGAAACAGCACGAGATCGCGCTTGCCGATCGGCACGTACTGCATGCCGCGGGCGTAGCCGCGCGTGAACGTCTGATCGGTCGCGAAGCCCCGCACGGCGAAGCCGGCCTCGATGTGCAGCAGGTTCCCCTTGCGCGGAAACAACGGATCGTCGACGTTGCGGCGCGTCCAGGACCACTGCGGCACGAGGGCGTGGCTTGTCGTCGGCCCTGCGGCATTCTGGTCGAGCCGATCGGCGTAGTACTGGAGCGAGTC
>CBJMQH010000263.1:0-7446 GCA_966431825.1 uncultured Trinickia sp. | reverse complement strand
CCCCAGCCGATCCAGATCGGCTGGCTCGAATTCAGCATGATCTGCATCGCGACCTTCAGGTTCTCAGGCCACGACGCGGATTCGCCAAGCGGCGTTGCAGCCCAGTCGAACGCCCGGATCATCTGGCCGAGTTCACCGCCCCCTGCAAGAAAACGCGTTTTCTCGTTATTGGCTGAAATGTGCGTTACAACGCCCACGGGCAATTCCTCTGTCGACTGTCCATTGATCAGCCGCCTCGCCACACGGCCGCCGGCCTGGTTCAATGGCCGAGCCGCGGGCGCAGGCGACGCGCACAACGTCACCGGCCGCCTGGATGCGGAAAAACTACAAGCTATGCACCGCACGGCATGCCGTCTTTACACTGCGTCGGCGGCGGCACGAAAGTCTCGGTGCACCGCACGAAAGCATGCCGCGGCGGAGTCTGCCGATGCCGGAAAGACCCCAATCCGGCCGCCGCGGCCGACCCAGAGGGACCGCCGTGCAGGAACCGTGCCAGCGCGAACGCGCCGAGTGGTGAAAGCCGGCGCTTCAAGACAATTGCGCTTGCCCACCCGTTAATTCGCAGTGCCGGCTCTCCCGATTCGGCGCCGGTGTAGAGTTCAGCTACGCTCCACCAAAGCCCACGCCAATCCGATGAAAAGCTCTCGTTCGCCGCAACCCGACGGCACGTCGCGCTCCACGTCTGCCACTGAAGGCGGTCAGCCATCCGACGCGACGGAAGGCACGCCTCCCGGGACGGGTAAGGCCACGCCGGCCGCGAACGGCGGCGCCATGCTCAGCGGCTTGGGGCTCGAACGAAGCGAGGGAGACGTGGCCGTGAGCCGCCCGGACGTCCCGGCTTCGCAGCGCCTTCGCGTTGGGCCTGGCAGCGCGCGCATGCTCCCCGTTGCGCCGGCCGCCAAAGCCGCGTTGGCCGATTTCGTCGCGCATGCATGCGCGTTGGCCGACAAACCGGAGGCAACGAAAAAATCGGAAGCCCCCGAAGATCCGAGGCCACCCGCACAGCGCCTCAATGCCGCGGCGGCAAAGCTGGGCAAGCAGCTTGAAGGGCTGACGCCGCAACAAGCGGACGAAGTTCTGATCGCGATTATCTCGCTCGCGGCGGACATTCCTCATGCCCAAGGCCATGCCTCGGCGACGGCGGATACCCGGCAAAGCGGAGGATTCCGGACTTCCGAAGACTCGACGCGACTGTCCTCTTCGCGTGCGGAACTGGCCCATCTCAAGGAAGCGGCGGCTTTCCTGCCGGAATCCACGCAAAGGAGACTAAGAAGTACCTTTGCGCGTGCCGACGATCGCTTGACCTTTGCCGCCATCGATCGTGAACTGAGCCACTTGCGGTTCGACGATATGGGTGAGTTCGCACGGTTCGTCGCATCGCCCGGGTTGTCGGCCGTCAGAACGCCCATGGACGACACTACGCGCGCGATTTTTCTGAAGGCCGCGATGGCCCGGGCCGGGACATTCGGCCTCGAGCGGCCCATGGAAGCAGCGACCGTACTGCAGCGGGCATTCAACGCGCTGCCCGACCGTGTCAAGAATGGCCTTCACGGTACCGATTTCGATGCGGCGCATGTCGATCTGACGATCGATCAGCACACCGACACTACGCTCTCGGATTTCGAGGCAATGATCGGCACACCGGGCGACGGCACCGTCCCCGTGTTCGATCAGTTGCAGACGGACGGCGCTCGCAGCCGTCTGCTCTCGTCGCTCGTGCGTAAGCTGCCTCGGCTCGATGCCGATACCCGACCTGCCGTCCATGAAATGATCAGCAGCCGGGGCAACGAACTCACCGAACCCTACGATGCGCAAGTGGAAGACGCGCTCGCCGACATGGAGCCGAGGCTGTTGCCCGACGCTACGCGCGCATCGATATCGAAGAGCCGTGCACTCGTCAACAAGATCATGGATGCGCCCAAGATCACGGAATCCACCGTCGAGGGCTTCCTCGCCGACGATGCGCTATACGGCCCTGACGTTCCGCCCGACGCGCTGGGCACCCGGCAGCAAGAGGACGGGAGCCTTTGGGTAGGCCGGAGCCCGAGGCCCAAGCCGCTCGCCACGTTGGCCGAGCGCCTGGCGGATATCGAGAATCGGACCGAACGCAAAGCGTGCGGCGGCCGTCTGCTCGAGGCAACCAAGCTCAAGGTCCGACCCGAGCGCAATCAGGTTGCGCCGTTGATCGCACTGGCCGAAGCCTCGGCCGAGACCGGACCCGAGCTGTTCAATGGCGTACTCGAGCATGCAGGCACGCTGCTGGAGAACAACCAGATCCGCGCCGTTGACTACCGTCAGATTCTAAAGGCCCTGGACACGGTACGCCTGACGGCCCGGTCCGGCGAAGCGGGCGACACGGGCAGCCGATTGCTCGCCGCGAAAGTGAAATTCGCGCAACTTTATCCGTATGCGAGCAACGGCATCTGAAAAAATGCCGCGCCAGCATCAAGCATGGCGCGGCATTTTGCGGCGAGCGCAACAGCGCAGTCGCAACGGCGTGCGCTAGCCCGTTGCGACATCGCGGCCCAACAGCTGCCGCATCGCCTTGCGCACATACGGATCGGGCGCATCCACTTGTGTCTCGGCGTAGCTATGCCAAGTCGGATCGCCGAGCAGCCGAAGACAAATCGCCTTCAGTTCGGGACACCGATCTTCCGGCAAGCTGTTCAGATAGCGCAACGCGTCGAGCGTGCGCCCGCGCTGGATTGCAATCACCGTGGGGAACACGAGCATGTCTTGCGCGGCAGCCGGCCTGACTTCGCACAATTGCGTGTAAAGCGCCTCGGCTTCGTCGAGCGCGTTGCTGCGGATACTGGCGATGAGCCGCTGCACGAGTGCAGCGGCTTCTGGCGATGACTGGGCCATGTCGGTCAGGCCGTCGCCCAATTACGCGAGCGCCGCGACGGGGTCCTCGTCCGCCGCGGACGAGCGATTGGCGGCACCGTCCATCAGCGTGCCGACCGCCGTGTTCATCGCCATGCCCTCGGGCGTCACGCCGTAAGCGCCAGAAGCCACCTTGCCGACGCCATTCACTGCTTCGCCCAGATTCAGCGTGCAAATCCCTTTCACCACATCGCCTGCGCCGCCGAGCAAGTTTTCGACACTATTGCCGATTCCAGAAAAAAACGCCGTGATGGGGTTACCCATGAACATCTCCTCGCCGAAAGTCGGAGTAGAAAAAGGCGGAAGACCCGCCGGATTACCGTATGCGCTTTGACTCTAGTCAGCAGCCTTTACGGCACGATTGCGTGGTGCGAAGTAAGGTGCGGAAATACGCAGTTGCAGCGCGCGTCACACGCGCTCGGCAGCCACCGCGCGTGCTACACCCTCTGCAACGGGTTGCTCGTTCACGTTCAGAAAGATGCCTGCCATTGCAACGGCAGCGTCGTGACCGCTCGCGATCACCGAGGTCATGCATCGACGCCATTCGTCGTCCCCGAGCATCAGCAGGCAGCCGCCCTCCAATGCCGAGACCACGGGCGACCCATATCCTTCGGCCTCGAGTTGTCGCAGCACGCGCAATGCGTCGTCCCAACGATGACCACCGATATGAATGCGCGCTTCGCACAGGTCTACGGCCGCGCGGTTGGGATGCAGAAGCCGCAGCGCAAGCAGGAGCTCTTCGACCTCCGGCTGCATACCGGCCACGATCCCTTGCGAGAGGATCATCAACAACAGATTGACCGCGGCATCGTTGCATTGAGTGTGCTTCATACGCGTCCCGTCATTTCGTCTCGTCTCGCCAATGCCCGATCGGCGGTGCCGACCCGGTGCCGTGCCCAGCTTGTCTTGACTCCGATTCTGCTACCGGTATGCGCAACGGCACCCACGCACGCGAAGATTGCAACAGCTGCGCGAACCCGCGGTTTGCGCCCGCAGCCAACGCGCCGCCATGCGCTGCGACCGCGCGGCCGATAAGCACTCCTGACCTCTGCGCGCGCCGCTCGCGCGGGCGCAAAACTTCGGACAGTGCAATCAAACTTCGCATCGCGCTATGTCGCGCAACCCATTTGGCCTACGCTCGCCCATGCAGTCGGCTTCGAGCCGGTCACCCGCGCTTTCTCGCGTCACGCAGCATACTCAACCAGTGAGAGGTCTATGGCATTCAATACTTTCAATGCCTCTCCGGCAACCGAGATTTGGAATCCGCAGTACGCCAACGCCAGCAGCGGCGGGTCGAATTCGGCCGGCGACGGCTTCTCGCCAACGCAGCTGGCGCAACTCGAAGGCCTCTTCGAAGGCATGTTCGGGCAGGGGAACCTAGGCGGCACCAACCTCGGCGGCGCGAACGGCAGCAGCCCGTTCGGCGGCACGAATACCGGCAGCACCAACGGCAGCAACCCGCTCGGCGGGCTGACTGGCCAGGACGGCCCTTCGAATGAGGATGTGCAAAGCGCGTCCGGTGCATTGGCCGCATTCATGCATGAGAACGGGATCAAGGACCTCGACGAGAGCAAGCTCTACGAACTTGCCGAGAATCCGCCGCAGGGCACGCCGAGCACGGTTTCGCAAGCAGCGAAATTCATGCTGCAGAACCCCGACGTCTATAAGCAGATCGAAACGCATGACGTCCAGGGCGCCGACGGCAAATCCCGTGTCGAGAATTTCGACTGGGCAGCAGAAGGCGGTCCCAGCGGGTCGGGCCTCCTGACCACGCCGAACGATCTGAACGGCTTCCCCGGCTTGAGCGCGCTCGGGCTGTACGGGTTGAACCAACCGCAGCTCAACACGCCCGACGGATCGAATCAACAAATCCTCGAAGCCTGATTCGTTGCCGACCGCAGCTCGCACGTCTCTGCGCGCGAGCTGCGGTTAATCAACACCGACAGGCCGAGATCGAATGATCAACGGCCTGTACGTTCAGCAAGCGCATCGCTGGCGCTTCACGCTGCAGCACCTGGCGGCACAAGGAATTCGACGTCCCCGCCATTGCCGGTCGAACCGTCGTACGACACAACTTGCGGGCCCGTCCCGCCGGGATTGTTCGAGCCGATCAGCGTAACCGTCCCATTTTCGTTCTTCGCCACCATCTCGACGTGCCGATCGCCGCCCTCGATGCAGACAGCCCCCGGCGTCGCTTCGTTCCTACCCACGACGCGCCAGCCCTTTTGCAGTAGCGTGCTCTTCAAATCCGACACGAGGTCGGTATGTTCGGAAGGAGAGAGATAGCCCGCCTTCACGAGACACGCAGACGCGAAGTTCGCACAGCACTCTGTCGGATCGACCCCCTGGTGCATCGGCACCTGCTGCCCATCCATGATGCTGACGGCGGAATGCCCGAGCAGGCCCTGCGCGATACCCGCAGGGTTGCGCGCGCCGAGCGGCCCCACCTTCAGATCCCCCTGCCCATACGAGGCATACGACGCCGGCTGGGCCGAGTATCCGGAGGATGACGCAGGCGCATAGCCGCCCGATCCGCCGCCCCCTGCGGCAAGCGCATCGAGAGGCCCCCCCGAGTCGCCGCCCGAATCATTGCCGGCTGCCGACTTCATCAGCGCCAGCAGGATGAGCCACAGTTGCATCACGTCGGGCGAGATGCCGTTGCTGCTCGCGACCGGGTTGCGCTTGATCTCATCCTGCGCCCACCATTTGTCGAGCGCCGAGATGTCATTGGGAATCACGACGTCACCCATGCCGAGGCTTTCGAGCGTAGGCAGCGACGAGCCGCTAAAGGTGGGCGAAAACGACGCGGTCGTAATCGGTGCGACTGCCAGCGCGCTGCTCATGAAATCACTCCCTTTGCTCGTAGTGTTCTGATTGACGGGCATCCAGCGGGAAAAAGCGCGGCTCGAAAGCCGGCTTTCCTATCAGCTCAATGTAAGCAACCGGCGATGCCGACCGCATAGCGCATGCGCAACGACGTTCGGCAAAACGAAGCGGTCCGGCGCATGCGCACCGATAAGTGAGGCAGCCGGTACGCGAAGCCATACAATGCTTCGGCCGCGCTGCAGACAACACGGGCGGCACCCCCTATGCTCCGCGGCGTATTCGCACCATCGTTTCCTATTCGATCATGCGCTCATTCGATCTTCGTCTCGCGTCCCACGCCCGGCGACCCCTGCGGTGGGCCTGCTTCGAGCCTCGCCTCGCCGCCGGGATGGCCGCCTGCCTGTGGCTGATCGGTTGCGCGCAGACGCCAAACGCACGTGAGCCCGAGCCGTTCATCGGCAGTTTGCCGCCCTCTCTGGAAGCGGGCACGCGCGAAACCCTGCTGGAAACGCTCAATGCCGCCGGTGAGGCAACTTATCGCTGCGAACCTGCCGGGGGCCGGCTCGTCTGGACGCCGGTCGGCACTGAAGCGACGCTGGTCGACAGTGCACGCCGCAACGTCGGCGAACTCGTACCCGGCGAGCGCTTCGTCGCCTTCGACGGCAGCGACGTGGTCGGCCATGTCGCGTCGGAAGCGATCGTCAGCGCGGGCGCGTTGCCTTGGCAGCGCATCGTGGCCCCAGCGCACTTGAACCCGGCTCAATCCGCGCACGGCCGCTTTACGAATGTGTCATCGATCCAACGCGTCAGCACGCGTGGCGGCCTGCCGCCGCGTGCCGACTGCAGCGTGATCGGCCTCTCGGAACTGGTGCCGTATTTCGCCACCTACCGGTTTTTCATGCGCAACGTGCCCACCGGGTAGTTTGAAACCGGGTTAATCGCGGCTCGGCGATCTTTGCAGGAGGCTTTCCGCACGCGACGACTACGAAAACCCATAGGATCACGTATTCGAAACGAACGCTTCGAATCGTCGTTCGGCGAAATCAATCGGCTCCTGCGGCAGTAGACACCCGCGCCAACTGTCTATCGGTCGACTACGAAATCACGCAGTGCTGAAACTGTGCGCCATCTCCACTACGAAATTCCGCAATAACGCCGATCGCGCGCCGTTCCCAAAAGCCTCCGAGCGCCCCGCGCAATACCGCTCGCCCGGCTCACAGGCCGGGTGTGACGGGCCTTGCCAATCCCGCACTCGACCGATAAAACGGCCTTCCGTCCGCGCTGCCGCAAGCCGCGGCCGGACATGAGAAGACCGTGCCAAGCCCGACGAACGGTAATCCGACACCACCAATACTCAATCAACCTACGGAATTCACAATCGTTTTCATCGCGCGCCGTGTTTATCATTCGACGTCATGGAGCGGCACTCCAATCCAAAAGAACCAAGACCATCGATGCATCGCCGCTTTCACTTCATCGGCAATGCTGGCTGCCGAAAACACCCCCGGGGATTGCTGCTGCGTCGTCGCGCCGAGAGGCCGCGCGTCACGCATCTTTTGGAGGAAAAATGAAGCTTGCAGTGATGACCCAGAACACGGCGCTCTTCCAATTGATTTCCCGTTGCTTCGAACCGGACGGGGCAACGTGCACCCGCTTCTCGGACGACATGGCCTTAGCAAGCGCCGTCTACCGCGACGAATTCAGCGCGCTACTGATCGATGCCGAAACCGGCATGAA
>CBJMQH010000262.1:0-7478 GCA_966431825.1 uncultured Trinickia sp. | reverse complement strand
CAACTACCGCGTTGCGGTGACCTGGGACGGCAATCACGGGACCGGTACGTCCGGTTACCGGTCGTATGGCCGAGAGCACACGATTCGGGCGGGTGCCAAGCCAGACATTCCCGGCTCGTCGGATGCCGCGTTTCGGGGCGACGTGCGGCGATGGAATCCGGAAGATCTGCTCGTGGCTTCTGCCTCGGCTTGCCACCAACTCTGGTATCTGCACCTGTGCGCCGATGCCGGCGTGATCGTGGTGGCCTACGAGGACGATGCACAGGGAACGATGATCGATACCGCGGAGGAAGGGCGTTTCGCGCGAATCGTCTTGCGCCCGCGGGTAACGATCAGCGCGCAGAGCGATCGGGCCTTGGCCGAGCATTTGCATCACACGGCACATGAGCGGTGCTACATCGCCAATTCGGTCAACTTCCCGATCACCTGCGAGCCGACGATCGAGGTTGCCGCGGCTTGACGAGGTGAGCCCGATCCGGCGGCCGTTTACGTCGCCTCGACAGCCGCAGCGCTGTCGGGTGCAATCCGCCGATACCCTTGCGTGGCGGCGAGCAGGCCGCGCGTGTAGTCGCTTGCAACATTGCCGGTACGGACGTCGTCGATCGACAACTGTTCGACGATTTCGCCGTTGCGCATGACAGCCACGCGACTGCACAGAAATCCGACCACAGCAAGGTTGTGGCTCACCAGCATCATCGTGAGCGCACGTTCACGATGAAGCCGGCGCAGCAGATTGAGGATCTCCGCCTGCACCGATACGTCGAGCGCCGAAGTGGGCTCATCGAGCAGCAGCACGCGCGGTTCCACGATCAGCGCACGCGCGATAGCGACCCGCTGCCGCTGCCCTCCCGAAAGCTGGTGCGGATAGCGGTAGCGGAACGCTGGCCCGAGCCCGACTTCCACGAGCGCGCGCGCGATCCTCTCATCTGCGTTCGAGAACCCATGGATCGCGAGCGGCTCGCGCAGCGTTTCGTCAACCGTGAAACGCGGGTGGAGCGACGCGTAGGGATCCTGAAAAACCATCTGCACTTCGCGACAGAAGGCCCGGCTGCGCTTCATGCCTACCGCTTGCCCTGCGACGATCATGGCTCCGCCCGACAGCGGCACGAGCCCGGTCAGCGCGCGCAGCAGCGTCGATTTGCCGGACCCGGATTCACCCACGAGCCCAAATGCCTCGCCGTCGCCGACGGCGAAGCTGGCGCCCCTTACTGCGTCGACATGCCCGGCGCGCGTCGCAAACCGAATCGATACATCGTTGGCTTCGATCATCGCGGTGCCTCCGTGTTCCACGCCGGGTCTCGCTGAAGAACCGGAAGTTCGTCGGGGGGATCGACGAGCGGCGGATTGGCGGCCAGCAAGCCGCGCGTGTAGGGATGCGTTGCATGGACGAGGTCGGACGCTGCACACGTCTCGACGACACGGCCCGCATACATCACCGCCACGCGGTCGCAGAACGACATCACAAGCGGAAGATCGTGGCTGATGAACATGAGGCTCGTACCGTATCGCGCGATCATTGCATCGAGCACGGCGAGCACTTGCATCGATACGGCTACGTCGAGCGCCGATGTGGGCTCGTCGGCAATCAAGAGGCGCGGGCCCGTGCAGACCATCATCGCAATCATCACGCGCTGCCCCATTCCGCCCGAAAGCTCGTGCGGATAGGCGTCGGCCACCCGTTCGGGGTGGCGGATTTCGACAGCCGCAAGCGCGTCGACAATACGCGCGCGCAGTGCGCGCCTATTCAAGCCCGGCTCGCTCAAGCGAAAGACCTCCGCCATCTGGCTCGCGACAGTCATGACCGGATTCAGCGAGAATTTCGGGTCTTGCAGCACCATGCCGATCTGCGTGCCGCAAAGTCGCCGTCGTTCACGCGGAGACAGCGCAAGCAGGTCATGTTCCGCGAACCGCATTTTGCGCGCGTGGCATTGTGCGCCGCCCGGCAGCAACCCGAGCAGTGCGCGGCCCGTCAAAGATTTTCCCGAGCCGGACTCGCCGACGATGCCGAGCCGCTCGCCCGGTGCGATCGTCAGAGAGAGGTCCTGCACCGCGTCGCTGACTTGCCCATCGTGTCCGCGAAAGCCGATGTGGAGTCCTTCGATTTCGCAAAGCGGTGCACGGCTGTCGCTCTTGTGCATCTCAGGCTCCATGACGGGGATCGAAGACGTCGCGCAGGCCGTCGCCGAGCAGATTGAACGCAAGACTCACGAGCAAGATCGCCGCACCAGGCAGCGTGGCCACCCACCAGGCGTCGAGCAAGACATTGCGGCCGGATGCGACCATGAACCCCCATTCGGGGCTCGGGGGCTGTGCCCCGAGACCGAGAAACCCGAGCCCGGCGACGGTCAGAATCACCCCTGCCATATCGAGCGTGGCCCGCACGATGACCGACGACATGCAGAGCGGCACGATATAGCGCAAAAGAAGCCGTGCCCCCGATGCACCCTGAAGACGGGCCACATGGATGAAATCGGCGTTCGCGATGCGGATCGTTTCCGCGCGCGCAAGACGCGCGTAGGCGGGCCATGCGGTGATGGAGATCGCAACCACGGCGTTGACGATGCCGGGACCCATCGCCGCGGCAAATGCAAGCGCCAGCACGATTTTCGGAAACGCGAGCGCGATGTCGGTGATGCGCATCAGCACCACATCGACCGCGCCGCCGAAAAACCCCGCCGTCGTGCCGATCAGGAGTCCTATCGGGACGACGATCAGGATGACGAGCAAGGTGATGCCGAGCGTAAGGCGCGAGCCGGCAACGAGCCTCGCCACGATGTCGCGGCCGAGCTGGTCCGTTCCGAGCCAGTGGCTTGGCGTGCCGGGCGGCAGCAACCGCTCGGCCAGTACCTGCCGCAACGGGTCGTGCGGTAGCAGCAGTGGACTGGCGAGTGCGATCGCCACAAACACGGCGAGCAACGCGAGACCGATCAAATTCAGCGGATTGCCGGCGAAGCGGGTCCAACGCCGGTAGGCGAGCCCGAGCGAAGCCTGCGCGCGCGATCGGGGCGCATCGACGAGCAGCCATGCGCGCACCGTTTGGCGCGGCGGGTTCAGCGGAGGGCGATCGGTGGGCAGGGCCATGAGGGTGCAGTCGAAAGAGGCGAGAGCCGTTTGCAAGTTCAGCGGGCGCGCGGATCGAACACGCGGTAGAGCGCGTCGGTCAACAAATTGAGCGTGATGAACAGGATGCCGATCACGAGCGTACAGCCGAGCACGGCGTTCATATCGGCGTTCAGCAGCGCGCCGGTCAGATACGAGCCGATGCCGGGCCAGGCAAAGACGATTTCGGTCAATACGGACCCTTCGAGCAAATTGCTGTAGGTCAGCGCGATCACCGTCAAAAGCGGTACGGCGATATTGGCGAATGCGTGCCGCCAGATCACGCGGCGCTCCGAGAGCCCCTTCGCCCGCGCGGTGACGATATATTCCTGACTCAATTGTTCGAGCATGAATGAGCGCGTCATCCGGCTCAGGTACGCCACCGAGTAATAGCCGAGAATCGCAGCGGGCAGTGCAATGTGCGAGATCGCGTTGCGCAAGACGTCCCATTCGCCGGCCAAAACGGCATCGACGATCAGGCTGCCCGTTCGCGTATCGACCATGCCGTCATAGAGCGGATCGATCCGGCCTGGGCCGCTGACCCAATGCAGGCGCGCGTAGAAGAGCAGCAGCCCCATGAGCCCGAGCCAGAACACGGGCACCGAATTGCCGATCAGTCCGACGAAACGAGCGACATGGTCTAGCCACCGGTTGTGGCGCACGGCAGCCGCCACGCCAAGCGGCACGCCGACGAAGATGCCGATCAGCGTCGACAATGTGGCGAGTTCAAGGGTGGCGGGGAACACGCGCTTGATGTCGTCGAGCACCGGATTGGCCGTGAGCAGCGAGATGCCGAAGTGCCCGTGCAGGACGTCTCGCACGTAGATGCCGAACTGGACCACGAGCGGCTTGTCGAGCCCGAGCGCAATGCGCTCGGCTGCGTATGCGTCGGCCGAAGCACGATCGCCGAGCACCGCGAGCACGGGGTCGATCGGGACCTTGCGGCCGATGAAGAACGTCAGTGCCAGCAGCCCCGCGAACGTGATCGCAAGCGTGAGCGCCCAACGCACGGTCCGCAGCGTCCACCGCACGCCCGGCCGGCGGGCCGGGAGCGTACGCAGCGTTTCGAGAGACAATGCGCGGGGCGCCAGGGTTGGCTCGGTCATGGCTTCTTCAGATCGCGATAGGACACGAGGTCATTAATCGGCCCAACTTCCAGTCCCGTTACGTTCGGTCGCGTTGCAACCTGCGCGACTTTCTGGAACATGATCACGAACGGCGAGTGTGCAAGCACCGTCTTCTGCATGGCCTGGTAGAGCTGCGCGCGTTTGTCGGCGGAGGGTTCCGCCAGCGCCTTGTCGGTCTGTTCGGTCAACTGCGGGATATCCCACCCGTTGCGCCACGCAAGCATCTTATAGCTCGACTTGTCCGAGTTGTCGGGGTTCCATGCGAAACCTTGCGCGTTGCTGTGCGGATCGATGTAGTCGGCAGACCATTCGCCGATGTAGATATCGTGCTGGCGTGCGCGATATTTGGCGAGCGTTTGCTTGTTGTCGCCCGGAATCAGCTGCACTTTGACGCCGGCCAACGCGAAGTTCGCTTGCACCGCCTGCGCAATTTCGGTGTACGGATAATCGTTGCGCACATCCATCGACACCGTGAACCCGTTCGGCAGGCCGGCCTTCGCCAGCAGCGCTTTGGCCTTCGCCACATCGAGGTGGTAAGGGTTCGTATTGAGCGCACCAAGGAACCCTTCGGGCAGGAAGGCCTCATGCACTTTGTACGTGGTCTTCACGACGTGGCTCTGGATGCCATCGTAGTCGACGAGCCACTTCAGCGCTTCCTGCACGTCCGGCTTGGCGAGCGCCGGATTCTTCGTATTGAGGCCCAGATAGAGCAGCGTGGCTTGCGGCGACGGCGCGACTTTCGCCTTGCCGCTCTTCGTCACGGCGGCGAGATCGTCGGGGCTCAGATCGCGTGCCGCATCGACGTCGCCGTTCTCCAGCAACAGCCGCTGGCTCGCCGCCTCGGGGACGTGACGCAGCACGATACGTTTCATGGCGAGCGGCAGGCGGTAACCGTCGAAACGTTGCAAAACGATGCTATCGCCCGCGGTCCACTTCACGAGCTTGTAGGCACCCGAGCCGGCCTCATTTGTCCTCAGCCATCCGTTGCCGAAGTCGTTGCCCTGCTGATGTGCAAGCAACGTCTTCTTATCGAGCACGGAAGCGGGCCACGCAGCGAGTACGTTGAGGACGAACGTCGGGGCGTATTTGCGATCGGTTTCAATCGAGACGGTCTGATCGTCGAGCTTCTTGACCTTGTCGAGCACATTCGCCTTCGACAGGCCGATCCCGGTCAGGACGGCGGCTGGGCCCTTGTCGAGCAGCACGGCACGCTGGATCGACCATGCCACGTCGTCGGCCGTGAGCGGATTGCCCGAATGGAACTTCAGGCCGGTGCGCAGTTTGAACGTGAACGTGAGGCCATCGGGGCTGACCGTCCACGATTGCGCGACGTCGGGGTTGAATTTCGACGGATCCTTCAGGTCGACGCGTACGAGGCGGTCGTATGTGTTGGCAACGTATTCTTCGGGCACGAGTTCGTACACTTCGCCCGGGTCGAGCGTCGTGAATTCGTCGAGCAGCGTTGCCATGACGAACAGGTCCTTCGGCGTCTCGGCGTAAGCCTTCAACACGGGAAGCGCCACGAGCACGCTCGCGGCGGCCGCTGCAACGACGAACTTGGACAACCTCAGTTTCTTGCGTGTGCTCATTGCGTTTTCCTTATTGAAGTGAGTTCACATCAAGCGCCACGGGCCGCTCGCTTCGTTCTTGATCTGAGGAAGCGAGCGAGAGCCGGGTAGTTCGTAGTGCCACCATTCGCGTGCAATGTGCGTGAAGCCGGCACCGTGCATGACACCGAGCAGCAACAAGCGGTTGCGTTGGACCTGCGCGGGCAATCCGTCGTGGAAATGGCTCGACGCTGCGACCATCTCGTCGAAGCCGGTCCCCATGTCGAGTGGCGTCCCGGACACATCGACGAGCGTCAGGTCGATAGCGGTCCCGCGACTATGGTTCGATCCGCGTCCGAGGTCCGCCACGAAGTTCGGATCGGGCAGGAAGTTCCAGAGGACTTGCTGGGCCTCGGGCGGGCGGTAGGCGTCATAGATGAGCAGACGCGTGCCGATCTGCGCGGCAATGACGGCGGCGCGGCGCAGCGCCGCTTCGGCCGGCTCGAGCAGCAGGCAGTGCGCGTTGCGGTAGATCGGCTTGCCCGTCAGGTTGCGATCGGTCGCGTAGACGAGATCGATTTCGACGTCGTGCGTGGCAGGCGTGATCTCTACGAGGCGTGAATGGGCCATGAGCAGTGGTTCAAGGTTCGAATTGATCGAAGACGTGTTGCAGTTCGCGGTTGCGCGCGACGCGCTCGTCGAGCGCGTTGCCCAGCCGATCGACGACGGCGCTGAGCAGTAAGTTGAAGAGACAGGTAAGCGGCGCGAGCGAGTCCCAGAAGTGTCCGACGTCGGTCTTGACCTGCAGCAGGTCCGCTTCCACGTCGCGTGCCCACGGGCAATAGACGTCGGTGACGAGGGCGAGCGGTACACCGCGCGCGGCGGCGGCTTCGCAATAGCGGCGCGCAACCCGCGAATACGCGCGGATATCGGTCACGACGCAATATGGGCGAGCGAAGGCTGAGTTCAGCGAATCGATGTACGAACCCGACATGCCGTCGGAATAGAACACGCGGGGCCGCAGATATTCGAGGTGGCTGTGGAAGGCATTGCCGATGCCGCGAGTCGATTGAATACCGAGGATGAAAACCGCGTCGGCCTGGGCGATCCGCTCGGCGACGCGCGCGAACGCGGCGCTGCGGGCCAGCATATAGACCTCGCGGATGGCTTCGATTTCGCGTTCGAGCGCCAGGGCCAGCTTGTCGTTCTGCGGGGCGCTGTCATCGGTCGGGCCGGCGTTGGGCTCGGCCTCGGGGCCGGTTTCTCGCCGGTAGGCGTCGAGCCGGTCCGTGATCATCCAGGGGCGTGGTGCTGTACCGGTGCCGCAAAGCGCGCGCTTCAGATCGTCGAGGTTGCGATACCCGACACTGCGCAGAAATCGGCCCACGGAGATCCCGCTCGTGCCGGTTTGCTGTGCGATCTGGTCGGCCGTTTCCAGCCCGAGTTTGTCGAGGTTCGCGAGCATGTAGCTCGCAATGCGCTTCGCCGTGGGCGTGAGCTCGGCAAAGCGTGCTTCGACGGTTTCGGCGAAATTGGGCGGCATCGTGGGGCGATGTTAGATCGTTGTCTTTCGATGAATCAATGACATGTATCTAACAAAGCCAAAATAGCTTTCGCCACCTAAATTTTGCTATTGGATATGCGCGCTAATAGGAAACATCGTTGTGCGAAGGATCGGCCTACACGAACTGGCTGGAATCGGATT
>CBJMQH010000261.1:0-7523 GCA_966431825.1 uncultured Trinickia sp. | reverse complement strand
GCACCAGGGCCGCAACGATTTTGCCAAAATCGGTTACGGTGGCCCTTGCCCGCCGGCGGGCAGCGCGCCGCATCACTATGTCTTTACGGTCTACGCGCTCAAGACAGCGCGGCTCGATTTGCCGCGCGATGCAACCCCGGCGCTTGCGGGCTTCATGATCCACGCCAATGCGATCGGCTCGGCACAGATGACGGTGCAGTACGGGCGCTAGGCTGGTATCGAGAAGCCCGCGGCGGGTCCGCTTCAGCGGCCCGTCTCGCCGAGCGGCAGACGCCATACGGTGATATTGGGTACGTTGTCGTCGACTGCCGCAAAGCGCACCGTGCGGTTCACCGTTTGCGAGAATGCCAGCCCGAAGGCGCCCCCTTGCGCCGCGTCCATCGAGCGCTGTGCGACGAAGCGCCCTTGTGGCGTGAACTCGACGAGCTCGCTTGGTTGGCTCGGGTCGCTGTTGATGGCATCGCCGTTGGCGGTAAACAAATGACCGTTCGGACCGAGTGCGAGCGCAAGCGGGCCATGCAGGTGTCGATTGTCGGCATAAATCATGACGCCCTTACCGCCATCGTGCCGCGTGGTGCCCGCGCCGAACACGGCGAAAATTGCATTGTCGACGGTTGACGCCACATAAAGCACATCGCGGCGCGGATCGTAGGCGAGGCCGGTCGGGCCGACGACGAGCGCCGCGGGGTCGCCCCGGAACGGGTAGCCCGAGGCGATGCGCGTGCTGCCGCGCAAATGTACCCCGCTCGCATCGATAGCGAGATCGAGTCGCACCACGCTTCCGTTCAGTACGTTGGAAACGAAAACCTTCGCGCGATCACCCAGGTCGAAAATCGTCAGATCCCACGGGCCATCGAGACCGGCGTTTGCCGCTGTCCACTGCGCGACGATGTTTCCCGTCCGGTTCAGTACGAGCAGTGACCCGGGTTGAATGGTCGCGAATGTGCCGTCGCTCGTCGGAACGTTGCCGACCAGAACGAAGCCTGCGCGCAGCACGCCGAGCGCGGTCGACAGGCCGAGTCCCGACGGGCCTTGGAAGAACACGGTT
Organism: uncultured Trinickia sp.; assembly: GCA_966431825.1. GTDB lineage: Bacteria > Pseudomonadota > Gammaproteobacteria > Burkholderiales > Burkholderiaceae > Trinickia. The sequence continues at coordinate 6,475 of CBJMQH010000261.1, read as the reverse complement.
GGATTGCCGTTTGGCACGATCTTGACGATCGTGGTGCCGGTGCCCTGGAGGTTGTTCGCGTTGTTGAAATTCGACACGAGCAGATCGCCTTCGGCGAGGGTGCCGTAAGTGGGGAAGCCTTCCGGCACGAACGCTACCCCGTACGGATTGACGTCGCCGTTCGGGGGTACGGTGGACGACGTTACCGATGCCGGTGGCAATAGCGGGGCATCGTCATCGGCGAGCGCAGGGCTGCTGGCGCTGAATGCCGAGAGGGTGAGAAGCGCGGCTGTCAGGGCAGCTTGCGCGGCACCTTTCCGACCGACTCCGCGAGTATTCGACCACCGGCGCAAGGGGAATGCAAGCTCAAGGAAGAAGCGATTCATTGCGATGCTCCATAGAGTCGCCACCCTGCCCGTACGCTTGCTGGGAAAGTTTCGAACAGGGGGCGCGAACGGGCGCCCGATGGCGGTGAGCGCATGCGGGCGAGCCACTGTGTTAAACGGATCGGCGGTGCGGAATATTCCGGGGATCGATATCGTGCACAATCGCTCCACTATCGTTTGGTATCGGATGAGTGCAGAAATGGAAATTCGTGATGCGGGCCCCGGGGATGTCGAAGCGATTACCGCGATCTACAACGATGCGGTCTTGCATACGACCGCGATCTGGAACGAAGTGACGGTCGATGCGGCCAACCGATCGGCGTGGATGGCTGACCGGCGCAAAGCCGGTTATCCGGTGCTCGTTGCGCTCGACGCCGATGGGCAAGTGATCGGTTACGCGTCGTTCGGAGACTGGCGGGCCTTCGACGGCTATCGCCATACCGTCGAGCACTCGGTCTACGTGCGCCGCGATCGGAAGGGAAAAGGGATTGGCCGCGCACTGATGGAGGTGCTGATCGATCGCGCCCGGTCGGTCGGCAAACATGTGATGGTGGCGGCGATCGAGGCGAACAACACGAGCTCGATCAAGCTGCATGAGCGGCTTGGATTCGAGCATGTCGGGCATTTGAAAGAGGTCGGCATGAAGTTCGGCGTCTGGCTCGATCTCGCCTTCTTGCAGCTGACGCTCGATGCCAGACCCACGCCGGACAGAGCAGAAACGAAGTGATGCCGCTGGTCAGACGCGCCCTGAGCAATGCCGGCGCCGCCGTCTTACTTTGCGAACACCATGTCGAGATTGGCAAACGATTTGAATTCGAGCGCGTTACCGCTCGGATCCAGAAAAAACATCGTGGCTTGTTCGCCTGGTTGACCTTTGAACCGGATGTACGGCTCGATCACGAACTGCACGCCGGCCGCCTTGAGCTTCTCGGCAAGAGCGGTCCACTGATCCATCGTCAGCAGCGCGCCGAAGTGGCGCACGGGCACGCCGTGCCCATCGACCGTGTTCGTTGCGTTCGTCGTGGCCTGCCCAGGCGCGAGATGGGCGACGATCTGGTGACCATAGAGGTTGAAGTCGACCCAGTCCGGCGCGCTGCGACCTTCAGGACAGCCAAGCAGGTCGCCATAGAAGGCGCGTGCCGCCTCGAGGCTGTGGACCGGGAACGCAATGTGAAACGGCAGGAGCGGAGTATTCATGCGGGGCGCCATGCTGGGAAGTTGTAGAACGGATGATCGGCGGGGCTTGCGACCGTATGTTATGCAAGATGGGATTCGCTGAACAGAGGATATATTCTGCCCGGCACCGTACCCGGGCAGAGAACCGAAGACACCATGCAGAACACACCGTTTCCTGCGCTGCTCGACGAAATCCTGAGTACCGTCGATCGCCGCTATCGCCTGCCGCCGTTGCCCTCGGCTTTGCCGATGACAGGCGCCGCGTGCCCCGCGACCCTACTCGCCGTTGCCATCGAGGCGGCGAGGCAAGCGCTCGCAGCAGGGCAGGCCCCTGACCCCGCGCTCGAACATCGCTTCACGGCGGCGCTTGCACAAATGATCCGGGAGGCGGCCGATCCGCAGGCGGGCGACCCCGCGTTTCAGGCCATCGTGCTTCGGCAGCAGGACGCAAACGTGCGCGAATATGCATCGCTGTCGGCCCGCGCGAATCAGGACGCGCGCGCCGTGCACTCAGCTGTCAACGCCGTTGCCCACCCAGTGAAAACGGCACGTCGTTCGCAGGTACCGCAGCGCGAGGCGCTGGTCCGGGTGCATACCGCCGCAATTGCCCGCTCCTGGGTGCATTTGCACGACGCGTTGCAGTCGGTACTTCCGATCCCGGAGGTGGCCGCCGACCCGGCGCTCATGCGTGACCTCGCAGCGTTGGCAGCACACCCCGCGCTCGCCAATCTGCAGCGCCTGGAGGTGCTGGCCTCGGATGCAACCGTGCGCCGATATCAAACGCTTGCGGGCAGGCAAGGTCCGCTGTCGGGCAGTCCGGAAGCCGCCGCGCAAGGCAGCGCGGCGCGCCAACGCGGGGCCGCCGTCGAGGCCATCGCGGCGCAGGCTTTGAACGCCTTGGCACGAAGGCTCAACGCGAATGGCGAGCCGCCGATGTACTGTGTCGTCACTTCAGTGCGCGTGCCGGCTTCGCTCCCGGGCAAACATGCCCACGCAAAAACCGAGTGGGATGTCGCCCTGCTCGAACGCGCGCCAAGCGTGGCGCCCGTGACCGTCTGGAACCTGCGTTTTCTCCTGGAAGCGAAGGCGTCTGCGGATGCCGCCACGACGGACCTGCCTCGTTTGAAGCGCGGCCTGAGTCTGCTCGCAAGTGCCGACGAAACCGCCGTCTACGCGTTCGAGACCAATGAGGGCGTGGTGCACCTGCACGGTTCGTCGCTGCGCGCACTCAGCGCCGACGATTCGGCCTTGCAGCACGAGGTGCTCTATTGCTGCGACGCGACCGCGGACTCCGCGCTGCGTCCGCTGAGCGCCGCGAGCCGCATGCAATTGCTCTCGGCACCAGCGAGCGTTGAATATGCGAGCGCGCTCGCGCAAACCGGGGGCGCTGATCCCGATTGCCTCGCCGCCTTATGGCAGGCGCTCTTGGCGTCGCCGAAGTGGCGCAGCGTGCTGCACCAGTACGCGGTCCAGCAAGCGGTCCGCGCGTTGATGGTTCACTGCGGCGATTTCCTCGCGGCGATCGAGGGTGCGACAGGCGGCAGTTTCGCAGCTGAGGGCATGCGCCGATAGGCCCGCTAGGCGCCCCGGGCGCAGGTCCTGCCGAAATCGTTTGGGCTCAGTCCGGGAGGGGGCCGTCGGGCGCGATACCCAATTCGGCCGCCATTCGATCGACCAGTGCGCGCAGCTGGGTCACTTCGTTGGCCAAGCGCCGATGGTCGGCCTTCAAGGCTTCGAACTCGCTGGGCGGGATCGATTCGTCGCCGGCATCGCGTGTCACGGCGAATGCGTCGATGCTGACTTCGCCGCACAGCAGATGCATCCAGCGATTTTCCCTCGCGCCGGGCGCGCAGGGCAGCTTGACGGTTAGGGAAGGCGTGCGCGCAGCGAGTTCGTCGAGAAAGGCTTCGACCGACGAATTGTCGGCAAAGCTATGCAGTCGCGCGGCATTGAGCCGCAACTCGGCGACCGTTTGCGGGCCTCGGAGCAGCAGGATCGTCAGCAGCGCAGCCGATTGGCTCGGAATATCGAGCACGCGGTTCATGTTGTGTTCGTACCGGGTGACGCGGCTGCTGCTTGCCTCCATGACGAGGCTCAGGCGCTTGAGCCCATCGATGGCGGTCTGCACCTCCGCCTCGCTCACGCTCATGACAGGCGCGCGGGCCGTCTTCTGATTGCAGCCGGCGGTCAGCGCGTTCAACGAGAGCGGATACGTATCGGGCACCGTGCGCTGCTTTTCGACCAGCACGCCGAGGACACGGGCTTCGAGAGGAGTCAGGTCGCGCAGAGTTTGAGTCATGGCAGCAGCGGTAAGCGGTGAAAGACGGATCGATAATGATACCGGCAACGGCCGCGCGATGCCCGCTGCAGGCCGCCGTCATTCCCCGTAACACGGCCCCCGGGCCTTGCTGCGCACGCCTGCCTATTGGGCAGACGGTTACCTCGGGCAGTATGCGATCGTTGTGCCGTCGCTCGATCTCGTGATCGTCAGCCTCGTCGACTCGCGGCTGACCGACAAGCGGATGGGACAGGTGAAGATGGAACGCCTCGTGTGGTTGGTCGAGGCAGCAGAAGGCGCTGCCGATATCGGCGTCGAGCCTTGATAAGACCATGCCGGCGACACCCCGGTGCTGCTACTCCTCGGCGTCATGTTCCGCCACGAAGCGCAACAGAAACGCGCGCACCGCCGCTTCGAGCGCACGATGATCGGCAACGCTCTTGGAGCCGGCCTGATCTTCCTCGCCGAACATCGTCGGCGGGGCGTCGTACACGCCAACCTCGAAGCCTTCGCGCAACACACGGATCTCATGTGTTGCCTCCAGATACTCGGCCACCCAGTGGATGCCTTCGATATGGGCGCCGGTTCGAACGGGTGCTTTCATCGAGTACTCCGAGTTGTAGCCGCGCCCGCCGTGCGCAGATGCCAACCACCTGAACGGGCGCCGAACCGACAGCGTACGCCAGTCGCGGCGCGAACGCACGCATGCATGCACGTAGCGATGCGTCATGCGTGCGCGCGAACGAATCGATGCCAGCCGGCCGGCGCGCCGTTCAGCGGTTGATCGCTTCGAGCGCTCGCCCCTTGGTCGACGGCCCCAGCAGGATCATGCAGATGCCCACGATCATCGACGTCCCGATAAACACCGCCACGCCCGGCACGCCGTACTTGTGCAGAAGGATACCGATCGCGAGGCCGGCGAACGCGGCGGCGATCCGGCTCCACGAGTAGACGAAGCCTACGGCACGGGCGCGAATGCGCGTCGGGTAGAGCTCGGCCTGATAGCCGTGATAAGCATAGGACATGACATTCGAGGCGAGCGTGAACAGGACGCCGAGCGCGATCAGCACCGCGGGCGCCGACGCTTGGGAGAACAAAACGATCACCACGCCCATGACGAACAGGCCGCCGCAGATCTGCGTCTTGCGCTCGACCTTGTCGGCGAAAAACGTGCCGAGCAGCGGGCCGAACGGATTGGCGATGGCGATCACGAACGCATAGCCGAGGCTCGCCGTCACATGCACGCCACGGCTGATCAACAGGGTCGGCACCCAGGCGGCAAACCCGTAGAAGCCGATCACCTGCGCCATGTTGAAGATGGAAAGGATGATCGTGCGTTTCAGGTAGCGCTCGCCGAACAGTTCAGCGAACGAACCGCGCCCTTCCTGCTCGGCCGGTACCGGCTGCGGCGCAGGCAGCACAATGCCCTTTTCTGCGCTGACGCGTCGCTCGATGTCGGCAACGATGCGCTCGGCCTCGTCGAGGCGGCCGTGGCGTGCGAGCCAACGGGGGCTCTCAGGCACGTTGCGGCGGATGATCCAGACGGCGGCCGCCCCGAGCGTGCCGATGAGGATGACGACACGCCAATAGTCGAGCCCGAACGGGTGCGTGCCCTTCAGCGCATAGGCCAGAAACGCGACGACAGGAACGGCGCAGAACGTGACGAATTGATTCACGGCATAGGCGCGCCCGCGCTCTCGGCTAGGAATCAGCTCGGAGATGTAGGAGTCGATGGTGATCAATTCGACGCCGATACCGATGCCGGCGAGAAAGCGCCAGACGTTCAGCGCGGCGCCGGTGTCCTGGAACGCCATGATCGCCGTGCAGATCATGTACCAGATCAGCGACCACGTGAAAATGAAACGGCGGCCGAAGCGGTCGGCCACGAAGCCGAACACGAGCGCGCCGATCCACAGCCCGGCGAACGTCGAGAAGACGAACGTGCCGAAGCCGGCGACGGCGAGCGGCGCGAGACGGGCGAAGAAACCGAGCGATTCGGGCTTGAAAAGGCCGGACTGCACCATCCCCGGCGCCACGTAGCCCGTGAAGAACAGATCGTAAAACTCGAAAATGCCGCCGAGCGATATCAGTATCACCATCGTCCAGACGGTGCGAGAAGGGGGCAGCCGGTCAAATCTTGCCGCGATGTGTGCAGCGGTTTCAGCCGATTGTTGATTGGACATCGATGCCTCATCCGATTGTTATCCGCGCATGCCGCCGATTGGTCCCGTCCCGGTCGGCACCCAAGGGCCGCGCCGGCAGGACTCCGGGCAAACCCGTATCAATTTCGCATGTCATCAGACGCTTAACAATGGGTAGGAATACCGACCAACTTCAGACGAAATGCAGCGCATGCGTCTTTCAGAACGTAATCGTCGCGATGACGGTGTCGCTGTAATCGTCGGGCGTCGGCGACGGTTGAGCGGGAACGAGCCCATAGACGGGAACTTGCACCCAGCTGCCCGTCCCGAGTCCAGTCGCGTCCGAGGTGCCCGCCGTTCCGTCGCCCCAGGGCACGGTTCTGCTCGCGTCGAGGAAAAGCTGATAGCCGATCGCGGCATCGGTGCTTGCACCGCGCATCGTGCGCGCAGCGACGTGGGTACTGCCGCCGGCGCTGAAGGAAATCCGGTAAGGGGCGCCGCTCGTGCACTGTACG
>CBJMQH010000260.1:0-7581 GCA_966431825.1 uncultured Trinickia sp. | reverse complement strand
CAGCGCGTAGTCGCATTGTGCTCGCGCTATCCGGTGGACGGTTGGTTGAGCGCCTAGCTGCGCAGCCCGATTCGACTATTGTCTCGCCGACATTGTTTTGCCGGTGTCGATAGGCGAAAAGGACGTGCAGCGCGCAAAAGTGGCCGAATGCAAAATTGATGAGGGCTCACATCCACGGTATGATCGTTCGGCATGCCGAAAGCAGGGTGTGGTGGGATTTTTCAAAAAAGAACGGGCATAGGCTAAGCGGCCCCGAGTACCCGATATTCCAACGATGCGGGACCTGAGAGATGACAACGACCGAATCGCCAGGCGTGACCTGGCTTTTGTCAGAGCCGGATAAACCGGCCAACGCGGCTTCAAGCAATCGAAACGCGCGTTCGATGCAGTCACGCGCCCGGACTGGACTAGCGTAGCGAATCGTCGAAAAGTTTTAGCCGCGGAGAAACAGATGAAGGTGAAGCTCAGTCTCGAATCGAACGTACGCACACCGATCTCCCGTCAATTGGCGGATCAACTGGCTGCGTTGATTCAATCGCGGCAACTGCCGATCGGCGTGCGCTTGCCGTCGATCCGACAATTGGCGGCGACCCAGCAGATCAGCCGGTTTCCGGTGATCGAGGCCTACGATCAGCTGATTTCGCGTGGTTTGATCCAAGCGAAACATGGTTCGGGCTACTACGTGATCGCTTGCACCGATGAAAGCGCGCCCGCGAAAAAGCTCGAGCTCGAGGCGCAGGCGGCCGACGAGCCGTCTCCCTTGACGCTCTCGAGCGGCTTTATCCCCGAGCAATGGCGCGATGTCGAAGGGATCGCGCAGGTGGTCAAGCTTGTCTCGCGCACCGACCGCAAGAGCCTCACCGAATACGCCGCTCCGCAAGGGGAGCTCGCATTGCGCCGCCAAATCGTGCTGCGCCTGCGGCGCCTTGGCGTCGACGCACAGGCGCAAGACCTGCTGACGACGCACAGTGCAAGCCACGCGCTCGACCTCGTCGCGCGCATGCTCGTGAAGCCGGGCGACACGGTGTTCGTCGAGGATCCGGGGTATTTCAACCTGCTCCAGATCCTGCGCATGCAGGGCGCGCGTCTCGTTGCCGTGCCCCGCGACGAGCGCGGGCCCGACATCGGCGAGCTCGAACGGCTGCTCAAGCAACATCGGCCTTCCGTCTTCTTCGTCAATTCGGCCCTGCACAATCCGACGGGCGGTTCGATCTCCTCGCAGGCGGCGTTCCGTCTGCTGCAACTCGCGGAGCGGCACGACCTCACGATCGTCGAAGACGACGTCTATGCCGATTTCCAGGAGATGCCCACGCAGCGTCTCGCGGCACTCGACCAACTTCAACGCGTCATCTACATCGGCGGTTTTTCGAAAACGCTCTCTTCCTCGCTGCGAACGGGCTGGATCGCCGCGCGGCAGGATCTCGTCACGCGGCTCGTCGAGTTGAAGGCGCTGACGGGCGCAGGCAGTTCCCGCCTGACCGAGTCCGTGATCGCCGAGCTGCTGGAACGCGGTCTCTATCGTAAGCATCTCGAACGGCTGCGCCGCATGGTCGACAGTGCGTTCTCGGATGCGCGCCGCAGGCTCGATGAGGCCGGCTGGGTATTGCACTCCGCTTCGTGCGGCGGCTACAACCTCTGGGCGCGCGTACCCGGTGTCGAGGATTCCGCGAGCCTCGTGTCGCTCGCCCTTCGCCACGACGTCAAACTGTTGGCCGGCGCCGTGTTCCGTCCGGGTGCCGGCATGACACCTTGGACGCGCCTGAACGCGGTGCACCTCGGCGACCGGCGCGCGCTCGCGTTCATCGCAGCCGCGGCACAACGCACGAGCGAGACCGCGGTTTGCGCGCGCGCCGAGGCTGTCGCCGGCTGACCGGCAAACCGGCGCAATTCACCGTTTCACCCTCTCACCGCGGTGCAACGCTTGCGCTGTTCGCTGCACGTCTCCACCGTCAAGACCGGTATGCCTGAATCGGGCTGGATTGCCCGAGGACGGCGCACGCGCCGCTCGCACGCACATTCGCTGACGCCGCACAAGACGTGAACTGTTTGTGGTGTTTTGACAGACACTTCGTAGCGTTCGCAGGCAACTGTTTATTCCCTCTCGATCCGCATACGAAAAATAATATCGACGTACGAAGCGTGCGATCGGTCACCGTGCCGTCGCCGCATTCTGCAGCCGGCTGCTGGATCATTACCCATGATCGAGCAGTGAATTTCAATCGCATCAGCGATCGGTGCGCGTCGAATCGGTGAGTTAAAAGCGCGCCGGAAGCTGCATATTTAAGAGCCGAATGTCAATACAATGAAAACGATAAACTCATCGCTCTCTTCGTCCGTGGATGCCGGCACGGCCAATCGCGATACGCTGGCCTATTTGCTCGGGTTGCTTTCCGTTGCCGCTTTCGCGTTGACGCTTCCATTTGCGAAGGTGCTCAGCGGACAGCTTTCCGCGCTGCAGATCGGTTTGTTTCGTTCGTTGCTGGCCGGCCTTGCTGCCGTGCCGATTCTTGTCGCCACGCGAGCGCCGCGTCCTAACCGAAGCCAGTTGAAGCGAATCCTGGCGACGTCCGTTGGCATCGTCTACGGCTTTCCGATCCTGACGGCCCTGGGGATGGCCTACGTGCCGGTGAGCCATGGCGGTGTCGTGCTCGCTGCCCTGCCGCTGTCCACCTCGATCTTCGGCACGATGATCACGCGTGAGCGGCCGCCCGCAGCGTTCTGGTTCGTCTCGTTTCTCGGCTTTCTCGCCGTGCTTGCCTTCACGCTTTCGCGGCATCAGCTGAGCGGCGTCTACACGGGCGACATCGCCCTGTTCGGGGCCGTGCTGCTGGCGGGCTTCGGCTATGCACAAGGCGGCGCACTGTCGAAAGAGATGAAGGGCTGGCAGGTCATGTGCTGGACGCTCGTGATCAGCTTGCCGCTCGTGCTGCCGCTCTCGGCGATCGTCTTCACGAAGAGCGCATTCGTGCGGCTCGACGGCGCAGGCTGGGGCGCACTGGCGTTCCTCGCTTTCGTGAATTCGCTGCTCGGCTTCTTCTCCTGGAATCGCGCGCTCGCACTGGGCGGCATCCAACGCATCAGCCAATTGCAGCTGCTTCAGCCGTTCTTCACCTACGCCTATTCCGTTCTCCTGATGCACGAGCTGTTCGACTGGCAGACGCTCGGTATGTGTGCCGTCGTCATCCTGCTCGTGGTGGTTTCCAAGCGTACGCTCGCCCCGAAGCGCTAATACCCGCACTGCCTCTGTTGACGTCTACGCTGCCCCGCTCGGGGCCGCGTAGCGGGAGCGCATTCCCACTGCAATCACCAAAGAAAGCATCGAAATGAATCGACCTATCTTGTTTGACGCCAAGCAAAGTCGTGAAGTTCTGAAGGCTATTCGTTACGGCATGGATCTGCAGGTTGCGCCCTTGACGAATTGCGAGGAGGGCGACTGGATTCGCAGCCGACTCGCCAGTCTCCGGAAACATTATCTGGCCCGCCGGGCGCTCATCGACGAAAAGAGAAGCGCCTTCGGCAACGTGATCTTCTATCAGCTGCTCAAGGAGAAATACGCCGAATTCGAGTATCGCGTCGACGAACGCGGTGCGCCGTTATCGAACCTCTATGACTTCAAAGTCGACGGCCGGCTGCCGTCCCTGCTGACTATGCTCATCAACGACAACGTGCGACGCATTTCGGAGCCCGAACGACGTTATGGTCTCGGCGAGCGCTACGCGCCGGTCCTCGAGGAGGTCGAACGTCTCTTCGACGAGGCGATGCTCGTGTACCCCGACCGTGCCGCGTTCGTCCGTTTCCTCGAAACGGTACTGCACGCCCGGCAAACCGGCGCTGTGCTGCAGCTCGTCGCGGCTATCTGCCCCGACTACTCCTGGGTTCCGGACGGCGACGGCGTGCGCTACACGTTCGAGTCGGTCGGCGTCGAGCCCGGGCTCGCAGGCACCAAGTTTCTGTCGATCATGCCGAGCGTCATGCGCTTTCTCGATGCACTTGGCGTTGCCTACGCGCTGAACGTCTACGGTGGCGATTTCGAATCGCTCGCCTATCAAGACGGCCACTCGCCGCTCGGCGTGACGCGTGCGCAATTCGTCTCACGCGTGCGCGAGCAGATCGCCAATATCGTCGATCGCCTCGGCGTGCCCGCGCGCAGCGGCTTCTTCTTCGACGAAGTCGGCGGCGAGGCGGCATGGGTCACGCACCACGAGGCCGTCTATCAGGCGCTCGCAGGCGGCGACTACGGCGCGGCGCCGCTCGACGACGCGTCGATGGACGCGATCTTCGCCACGCGCTTGCCGCTCTACACCGAGTGGTTCAAGGGCGCCGACGAGCGTGCGCTGCGCGAAGTCTTCCTCAAACAGGCGGCAGAGTACGCATTGATGGGGCAGATCTATGCGCGCCGCTTCGAACATTTCGTCGTACTGGGCGTCGACCACCATCGCATGGCTCCGTTCTATTCGTTCGGGCGTGCAGCCGCGGTCGTCTATCGGCAGACCGATTACATCGTCGAAAAGGACTCCGGCATGCAAGAGCGGAAGGTGCGTGGCGAGCAGGGCGAACACACGCAGGTCAGCGAAATCAGCGAACAGGAGTGCGTCCGATGAAACGCACTGCGCAATTCGCAACGCGATACTCCGCCCACGGCTACGGATTCAACGTACGCGAAACCTACGGCGGCTTGCCGTGCCAGGCGTTCTGGACCTGGGTGACGGGGAAGTCGCTCAACGCGGCGCCGCCGCGTGCACCCGAGGACACGCTGCTCAAGGTCTGGCAGATGCTGCTGCACATCAGCTGGGCGTATCTCGTGCTCGTGGGCGGCGTGCTGCTCGGTAACGCGATTCTGCACACCGATTGGTCCACCGCGACGAAGGTGCTCGTCTCCATTCCGCTCATGGTGCTGATCACGAACCGACAGCGCGGGATGCTGCATACGTTCCACTACACGATTCACGGTGCCGGCGTCAAAAGCCGTCCGCTCGCGCGCTTTCTCTGCAAGTGGATTCTGTCGATCCCGATCCTGCACACGTCGTGGGAAAGCTACATGATGATTCACATCCGTGACCACCATGGGCGCAGCACGTTCTGCACCGAAGAGGACCCGGATCAGCAATTCATGGTGCAGCACGGCTTCTATAAGGGCATGTCCGAGCGCCGGTTCTGGTTCCTTATCGCATTCGCACCGTTTCATCCTGCACGCATCTTCGAGCACCTGCGGTTTCGCTTCGAGCAAAGCTTCGTGGTAGCCACGCGCTCCGAGCGGATCGCACGAACGATCTACTGGACGGTGCTCGTTGCCGTCGTGATCTGGGCGCACATCGTGCCGGCCTTCCTCATCTATTACCTGATCCCGATCCTGTTCATCACGCAGCATTCGTCGTGGCTGCAACACGTTAGCGAGCACCTGTGGTTCGCCGACAAGGATCCGGATGTCACGCCGGAGGTCTTTTACGGCTCGCTGAGCTGGGGGCGATTCCTCGGTCGTCCGTTCCCACGGAACGAGAAGGGACTGCGGCGGGTGGTCAAGCTCGGCACATGGACTGCGGGCACGCTTCTCGTCGACATACCGTTGCGCGTCTACTCGTTCATGCAGGACATGCCGAGTCATGACTTCCATCACCGCAGCCCCAAATGCAACTTCTGGCGGATTGCACCGGAACGCGCGGCGGCCGAGGGACTGCCGTCGAAGTTCGGGCCCATGGCCGAAACGTGGGGCTTTTTCGAAAGCCTGCTGATTCAGCGCGACCACCTGTGTCGAGGCGTCGACGACCCGTTCGGGCTGCTTGCATGGGGACGCGAGCACCGCGAAAGCCAGCTCAAGATGTTCGAAAGAAAAGCCGCATAACCAACACAACCAAGAGGGCATACATTGATGAATCTCACGACTGTCGACAATCCGGCCCATACGTTGAACGAATCGGGCAGCATCTACCTTCCCGAGGAATCGGGCTTTTTCACCGCTGAAGAGTGGGATGAGATCGAGCGTGTGGCGTCGAGCCCGGCCCTGCCGTGGGAGAAGGTGCTCGTCGGCGATGCCGACGAACCGAACGACGTGCACGTCGCGCGCTTCATGACCGATATCGACCGTCCCCGCGTGGTGAACGATGCATTGGCCAAACGCATTCTGCCGATTCTCGGCTCGGACAAGGTGAAGGCTTATTGCCGCGCCGCGCTCGGTGCCGATCAGCTCCACCTGCGCCGTGCCCAGATCAATCGGATGCACGAAGGCTCGTTCATCGGCCTGCACCTCGATCAGGACAGCAACCCCGATTACGAGATCTCGATCGTGCTGCAACTGGGCAGCCGCTACGAAGGCGGCGAATTCGTGGTCCAGCGCGGCGAAAACGACGAGCGCAGCTATCTCACGGCCTATCGCTCGGTCATCATCAGCCGCTGCGATCTGCGCCACGAGGTACGCCGCGTTCTGAGCGGCCAGCGCACCACGCTCGTGTTTTTCCTGAGCCGCTGGGCCGGGGACAACCAGCGCAAGCGCGCGGCCTGAGCTTTCGGCGAATCGGTGGCCCGTGCGCCGCTAGCGCGCGCGGGCGCGCCGAACGCATTCGTATCGGGCCGGTGCAGCCGGCCTTTCGATGAATAAGCATTGCGACTGATGGGAGACGCGTATGTCGATGGACGATCGCGACGGCAAGATCTGGATGGACGGGGAACTCGTGGAATGGCGCGATGCACGGGTTCACGTCCTGACCCATGCCATGCATTACGGTACGGGCGTATTCGAGGGCGTGCGCGCCTACAACACGGCGAACGGACCGGCCATTTTTCGCCTCGCCGACCACACGAAGCGCTTGCTCAATTCGGCGAAGATCATCGGCCTTGCGATTGCCCATGACGCGCAGACGCTGTCTGCCGCCCAGCGCGACGTGATCCGCGCGAACCGGCTCGAAGCCTGCTACATCCGGCCGCTCGCGTGGCTCGGGTCCGAAAAGCTCGGCGTTTCCGCGAAGGGCATCTCGACGCACGTGGCGATTGCGGCCTGGCCGTGGGGGGCGTACCTGGGCGAAGACGGGATCACGAAGGGCATTCGCGTGAAGACGTCGTCGTTTCAGCGCCATCACGTCAACGTAGCGATGGTGCGTGCGAAAGCGTCGGCCTGGTACGTGAACTCGATTCTGGCCAATCAAGAGGTGACGGCAGACGGCTACGACGAGGCGCTGCTGCTCGACACCGACGGTTACGTCTCGGAAGGCTCGGGGGAAAACTTCTTCCTCGTCAACGACGGCAAGGTCTATACGCCCGACGTGGCATCGTGCTTGAACGGCATCACGCGCGATACGGTGATCACGCTCGCACGCGACATGGGCCTGCAGGTCATCGAAAAACGGATCACGCGCGACGAGGTCTACACGGCCGACGAGGCCTTCTTCACGGGTACGGCTGCCGAAGTGACGCCGATTCGCGAACTCGACAACCGCACGATCGGCAGCGGCACGCGCGGTCCGATCACGCAGAAGCTGCAAGCTGCCTACTTCGATGCCGTATCGGGCAAGCTCGAAGGTTACGCGCATTGGCTCACGCCAGTCTATTGATCGAGCCTTCCGTCGTTTCCGGCAGCGCAGGTGGTGCAGG
>CBJMQH010000259.1:0-7629 GCA_966431825.1 uncultured Trinickia sp. | reverse complement strand
CGAGTCCACCGGCCTTTCCGGCTGGATCATGTCCCACGAAGTTGCCCGCCCGGTCGGCGCGAACGCCCCCGACCCGCACCTTCAAGCCCAGGTCGTAACTGCGGCGATGGCCAAGGGCGTCGACGGCAAGGCGCGCAAGGGCAGCCGCCTGAGTATCGGCGTTTGCGCTGCTCGAGCGTGCCGACGGCCCAGCCGCGCGGGAGGGTGGGGCAACGGGCAGGGTGTCGGGCTTGCCGCACGATGCGTTCTCCGGTGCCGCCAGGCCGCACATTGCCGTAGCGCTGCGCATGGCCTACCAGCTCCTGAACCGCGCCGGCGGCGTATAGAGTCCACCGGACCAGTCGACGAGGTCGTCGATACTGCGCGCAGCCAGCATCGAGCGCTTCGCTTGCGCGCGCCGGATGCCGAGGTCTTCGGGGTAGGCAACAATGCCGCGGCGGCGCAGATCTGCGGTGCGTTCAGGTACCGCGCGCAGTCCGATCGGTGTCACACCCGCAACGGCCGCGAGTGCTGCGCGCCGCTCGTCGACGCCCTCCGCCTTGTGAAGATAGGCGATGCCTTCCTCGGTGACGACATGGCTTACGTCGTCGCCGTAAATCATCACGGGCGCGATCGGCATGGCGCTTTTTGCGCCGACTGCGATGGCATCGAGTTCGTCGACGAATGTCGGCTCGCCGCCTTTCTTGTATGTTTCGGCCAACTGAACGACGAGCTTGTGGCCGCGCGCAATCGGCCCGTTACCGGCTTTGAGCAGCGCGAGCCATGCATCGCTCGCGTGCCGGCGGCCGCGCGGGTCGTGTCCCATGTTCGGCGCACCGCCGAATCCGGCCAGGCGTCCGCGCGTGACTGTCGACGAATTCGCATCGGCGTCGATCTGCAGCGTCGAGCCGATGAACAGATCGACGCCGTATTGGCCGGCTAATTGGCAAAGCACGCGGTTCGAGCGCAGGCTGCCGTCGTTGCCCGTGAAGAAGACGTCGGGGCGTGCGGCGATATAGGCTTCCATGCCCACTTCGCTGCCGAAGCAGTGGACGCTGTCGACCCAGCCCGATTCGATGGCCGGGATCAGCGTGGGGTGCGGGTTCAGCGTCCAGTTCCTGCAGACTTTGCCCTTCAAGCCGAGCGTCGTGCCGTAGGTGGGCAGGATCAGTTCGATGGCGGCCGTGTCGAAGCCGATGCCGTGATTGAGCGACGTGACGCCGTAGGGCGCGTAAATGCCACGGATCACCATCATCGCCGTTAGAACCTGCAAGTCCCCGATGTGACGCGGATCGCGTGTAAAAAGCGGCTCGACCGCGAAGGGGCGATCGGCTTCGACGACCACGTCGACCCATGATCCTGGAATATCGACGCGGGGCAATTCGTCGACGATTTCGTTGACCTGAACGATGACGATGCCGTGGCGGAACGCGGCGGCTTCCGCGATGGTCGGCGTGTCTTCGGTGTTCGGCCCCGTGTAGAGGTTGCCGTGACGATCGGCCTTTTCCGCGCAGAGCAGCGCAACCTGAGGTGTCAGGTCGACGAACATCCGGGCGTAAAGCTCGACGTAGGTATAGATCGCGCCGATTTCGAGTTGGCCGTCTTCGAGCAGTTGCGCGACGCGCAGGCTTTGCGGCCCCGCAAACGAGAAGTCGACCTTGTGCGCGATGCCGCGCTCGAACAGCGTCAGATGTTCAGGACGACTGATGCTCGAAATCAGGAGATGAATGTCGTGCAGTTTCGCCGGATCGACGCGGGCGAGCGAGCGCGACAGAAAATCGGCCTGCTTCTGGTTGTCGCCTTCGAGGGCGACGCGGTCGCCCGGGCGGATCAACGTTTCCAGCGCATCGACGATCCGTTCGCGAGGCAGGATGCCATCTTCGAGCCACGGGGCTACCTGAGCGAGGCGCCGCGCTTTCTCGTCGCGCCGCGTAGTCCAGGAACGGGCAGCCTGCGCCTCCAGGTCGTTCGGTCGATTCATCGGGAGCGTGCTCCGTTTCAGGGTTCGTCGACGCGCGGCTTGGCATTGCCTCGCGTTTTTGCGGTGCTCGCGCGCTTCGTCGCGCGGGGCGCCACCTGCGCCGCGTGCTCGCTAAGTACGGCATAAAGCAACTCGCCGGTGCCGAGCAGGTGTTCGCTGACGAGGCGTTGTGCGGTGGCGACGTCACGCGCGCGCACGGCTTTCATCAACGCTGCATGTTCTTTGTCCGATACGCGCTTGTGTTCGGGCAATCCGAACTTTACGCGCAAATAGCGTTCGCCGCGCCGGTGCAGCGTGCCGATCATGTCCATCAACAGCGGCCTTGCGGCCGGCGCGTAGAGGCTCAGGTGAAACGCCTCGTTGCGCGCCACGTATTGCGCCGGATCGGGCTCGGATTCGGCGGCCTTCAGCAACGCTTGTGCCTCGCGCAGCGAGGTCTCTGTATGAGCCGGAATGGCGCAGGCGATGGCGAGACTTTCGAGCGAGGCGCGGATCTCGTAAATCTCGCGTGCTTCTTCGGGCAAGAGCGGTGCGACCGTTGCGCCCTTGTTCAGCTCGGCCTTTGTCCATCCTTCGCTTTCGAGTTGCCGCAGCGCTTCGCGTACCGGAATCGCGCTGACCGAGAAATGGCGGGCGACCGCATCCTGGCGCAGCGGCGTGCCCGGCGCGAGCGAACCGTCGACGATTGCCGCGCGCAGTGCGTCGGCAACCATGCGCGAGGCGCTGGTGCGGGGGGCAACGGCGAGTCCGGCCAGCGAAATCGGTTCGGCGGCATCGCGATCTAGGGGAAAACGATTCGTTGCGTCATTCATGATGCTCGATATTATATATAAAAAATTCGATACGAAATCGGGCAAACCCGGTGATGCGGCGTGTGGGGCCGGTTGGGCGCAGCAAGGGTGGCCGTAACGCCTTGCGGCAGTGATCGGGCCACGGCTTGGGAGCGGCCGCGCGAAGTCGGACGAAAGTCGGTCATTCCACCGTATTCATAGAGTCATGGAGGAGTCGGATGAGTTCAATGACGGAAAGCGCGCGTGCGGGGCGACATCGCACGCCGCTCAATCGCTCGCAGATCGCGGGTTTCTGGGGCGCATGGGCCGGCTGGACGCTCGATGGGATGGATTCGTTCATCTACGCGCTCGTGCTGACGCCGGCTTTGACGGAACTGCTGCCGCGCTCGGGGTATGCAGCGACGCCGGCGAACATCGGTCTCGCCGGCTCGATCTTGTTCGCGCTGTTCCTGGTCGGGTGGGGGCTGTCGTTCATCTGGGGGCCGCTTGCCGACCGATTCGGGCGGACGAAGGTGTTGGCGGCCACGATTTTCACGTTCGCAATTTTCACGGGGCTCTCGGCGACGGCGCACAACGTTTGGCAGCTTGCGTTCTATCGGTTTGCAGCCGGTGTCGGGATCGGCGGCGAGTGGGCGCTCGCGGGGACTTACGTGGCGGAGGCATGGCCCGAGGATCGTCGCAAGATGGGGGCCGGTTACCTGCAAACCGGCTATTACGCGGGCTTCTTCCTCGCGGCCGCACTCAACTATACGGTTGGGGTGCATTTTGGCTGGCGGGCGATGTTCCTGACCGGGGCTGTGCCCGTCGTCGTCGCCATTCTGATCCTCACGCGTGTGAAGGAGCCCGAGAAGTGGGAGCGCGGCCATGCACAAGGCGTGCGTGTCGTTAGGGCACGACCGCTGGCCGAGATTCTCGGGGCCGGCTATCGCCGTCGCACGTGGGTGGCCTGCGCACTGCTGACGATTGCGATCGTTGGGCTCTGGGCGGGCGCCGTCTACGAGCCGTCGGCCGTGATTCAACTGGCGACGAAGGCGGGTATGGACAAGGCCGGGGCGATTCGAACGGCGTCGATTGCGACGGGGCTGCTCTCGATCGGGACGATACTCGGTTGCCTCGCGTTGCCGCCGCTTGCAGAGCGTTTCGGCCGCAAGAAGACGCTTGCCTTCTATTTTTCGGGGATGGCGGTTTCGATTGCGGGCAGTTTCGGGTGGGCGTTTTATCTGCCGAACGGGCTGGTGCCGTTCATTGCGTGGCTTTTTGCGTTGGGATTCTTTGGCGGCAATTTCGCGCTGTTCAGCCTTTGGCTGCCCGAGCAGTTCGAAACGCGTGTGCGTGCTACCGCCTTTGCGTTCTGTACGTCGTTCGGACGTTTCGTTGGCGCGGGCGTGAACTTTCTGCTCGGTGCGGCCGTGCTGAATCTGCATACGCTCGGCTTGCCTGTTGCGTTGACCGCGGTAGCGTTTCTTGCAGGGCTCCTCATCATTCCGTTTGCGCCGGAAACGCGGGGGGAGACGTTGCCGCAGTGAGCTGGCCGCGTCATATGCGACAGCAGCGCTTGCGAACGGCGCGGGCTCTGTTGTCGGCTGGATGCGCGGCGCCGTGCCGTCTTGGATGCGTTTGCGAATGCACGGACGCGTATGGTCTACACGCCCAGGCGATCCGGGCGCACGATCGTCGGGCCAATGAAAACGAGCTTGCGTAGCGAAGCGTTCGGTCCATGCGGCTGCATCTTGAAGTGCGGACGCCGCCAATGGCCGCGCACTTCCCGCTGCTGCGCTTCTTCGGGCGTGGGCGCTGATGTCGTGGCATCAAGAACCGCCGGGCCTACGATGTGCCTGTCGTATAGCGCATCGATTTCCGCCACCCGTTCCGCGCGTCGACGCTTGCCGAGGCCGGTGAAATGGCGTGGGGCATCCGAGTATGCGCGATCGTAGACCACGTGCGCATCGCGTGCCTTCAAATACAACAACATCTTGATCGCATAATCGATTGCCCCACGCCAGAGTTGGAGGTCCTTTTCATCGCCCGGCGTTGGTGTACGGAACTCGTTGTCGAGC
This sequence comes from uncultured Trinickia sp., assembly GCA_966431825.1. Lineage (GTDB taxonomy): Bacteria > Pseudomonadota > Gammaproteobacteria > Burkholderiales > Burkholderiaceae > Trinickia. The sequence goes on along the minus strand of CBJMQH010000259.1, from coordinate 2,821 downwards.
AGCATGCGGATCGTTTCATCGGGCGAACGGATCGGTAGTTCGATTGCGTTCATGCAAAGGTTGCGGCCAGCGTCGGTCGGGCCCGTCCACGCAACGAATCCGATCGAGTTCGGGCGCTTGAAGATTGCGATGGCTTCTATGCCGCCGCTGCGTGCCCAGGCGGCTGGCTCGGGAATGATGCACAGCGTATCAGCGGGGAGTTCGACGAGACCGATCGGGACGTCATCCGCGATATAGGCCGCATCCAATAGGCGATGCATTGGCGGCGTCGGTTCGTAAAAGGCACCGTTGCGTGCCTCGAACGCCAGCCAAACGGCACTGTACGAGGCCAGTCTGCAAACCTGCTGTATCGAGTGCGTTCCGAGGCCGTTCGGAAGCAAGTCCTTGGCAAAGACTGCGAAGTACTTTGCCAGTCGGGGAAGGGGCAGCGTTTTCAGCCCCTCGGTCATCGTCGGTACCGACACCGTATCGACGACTTCGCGCAGCTTGCCCCAGGCGGCGAGCGCGCCGGTAAGGCGGTAGCGGACAAGTCCGGGCAGGCGGTCGTAGTGCTGATCGATTGTTTTTGCGGTGGCGAGGATTGCCTCGCCAAGCCGGCGTGCGATTTCGACGCGCTGCTTTTGAACGAGGTCTTCCCCGGTCTGCGACCCTTCGAAGAGCGGACGGCGCTTTCGCTGTTTCTCGTAGGTAGCCACGGCTGCCGGGGCGTGTGTTACGACGATGTCCAGTGCGCCGGGGGCAAACTGATGCCGCGCCTCCCACGCGAATTCGAAATCGATCGGCCCGAGCCGCAGCGTAATACCGGTCGGTGGTGTGGGCATCGTCAACCAATCGACCAGCGTTGGCGCGATGCGCTCCCATGCATCGGCTGCCAGGTAGACGGCATCTTCGCCGGTGTTCGATTGCAGGTCGTTACTGGTGACTGACATTGCCACGCCGGGGACGATGCCGCGGCAGCGAACCGGCTTGCCGTTCAACGATATGGAGCGGATCAGTGCTGTCGCGAAGAGGTCGCGCGTGGCGATGCATTCGTTACCGGGAATCACGATCTGCGGGGTTTCGGAGCGGTCGCTCAAGTTGTCTTTTTCTATCATGGACACGTTGTGCTTTGTTTTCCTCGGACTGGCGGCTCAACGCGATATCGCCGCTTCGGTCAGGTCCGTCCGCGAGTCAAGCGTCGGCTGGAGCAGGTCGGGCGATCAGCAATGTGCCACAGGTGGTCTTGTGCCCCTCGATCGCCATGGGTTGTCCAAAATCGCCGTAGCCGGCGAGGCCTTCCGCGATCTCGAAGATATGTGGCGCACAGAGCGGACACGTTATACGGTCACCCTTGCGGGCGATGGGGTTTCCATGGAGGTTCGTTCGTTGCATTGATTGCCTTGAGCTAGTGTGACGCTCTGGGCGAGATGTCGGAAGCGAACCCCGGAGCTTCGAAAGGTGGATCTTGATAGGTCGTATCGATCGTGTAGCCTTGGGCCGCGAGCTTGGTTTCGTTCGCCCGTCGTTCCGCACGTGCAAGCTCCAGCTTGGCAGATATGTATTTCAACCAATGCACTCTTTTTTCGTCATCGTCCGAAGAGAAATATGCTGAATAATTGTCTGCCGCGGTGCTGATTTTCAGATCCATTAGATATTGGCCCGTCTGCGGCTTGTCGGATGGGAAGTATGAGAGCGTTAGGCTGACGAAAACTCCATCCGTATAAAATTCCCATTGCGGCTCCATTTGAACAAGATCTTTCCACTCTTCTATGGTAGGGGTATATTTTGAGTCAAGCGAATAAATTTGCCTTCCCTCTGAGAATTCATATCGCATCACTTGCTCGCCAGAGAGGCGAGGATCCGACGTGTCTATGTACCTCTGCCATCCGTTGGCGCGCAATAGGCTCAAGAATTCCATTGTCTTTTCACGGGCGTCGGTGTACGACGTAAACTTGTTTGGCGTGATGTGAAAGAGTATATCCCAGTTGTCCACGCCCATTTCGGGGTTGCTGTTGTCGCCCAGTCCAGTTACGATTGTGGCGTTCCGAATTTCAAATGAGTGTTTGCCGTGTGAGACCCGGACGAGGCCCAGGCTGCCTGCGTCGTCCCAATGTTTTGTGTACGAGAAAACTCCGGATGGGTGATTCTTGATGTCGAAGTGTTGATTTTTGGCATCTAATTTTCCTTCGATTCCCGGGTGAATCGTAATTATCTCCTGGTTCATGCGCTTTGAGTCCTGGTTGGATTCCTTTTTGGGTTGTGAGGAAAAGTAAAAGCCTGAGACGAATGTTGTAAATATGATTGCAATGATTATCTGTATTCTTTTCTTCATTTTTGATCTTTCGCGTTTCGCCGCCTGCAGGCGCAATCTTGTTTAGTTCTCCAGGCATAATTTCGCTGCTTGTTCAGTAGATGATGTTTTCATTGCCAAGAATTACAATCTGCGCTGTTTCGAAGCAGCGCTCAGGTTTTCGTTTTCGGCCATGGACATGTTGTGCTTGGTTCTCCTGGTTCTGGCGGCTCAACGCAATACCATCGCTCTGGTCGGGTCCGTCCGCGAGTCAGCGTCGGCTGGAGCAGGTTAGGCGATCAGCAATGTGCCACAGGTGGTCTTGTGCCCCTCGATCGCCGTGGGTTGTCCGAGATCGTCGCAGCCGGCGAGGCCTTCCGCGATCTCGAAGACATGCGGCGCACAGAGCGGGCACGTTGCCCGGTCACCCTTGCGGGCGATGGGAATTTTCGCGGCGCCCCAAGCCGAGGACGGGCTGCCTGATACCACCTTGCCGCCATCGCTCGTAGCGTCGCCGACCAGAAGTTGCGGCTTGCCATGCAAGTTCGTTCG
>CBJMQH010000258.1:0-7651 GCA_966431825.1 uncultured Trinickia sp. | reverse complement strand
ACATGTAGCGCCGCGACCAGGGCAACGTCTGCGCACTGCGGCCCGCGCGCCGGCATACGACCTGATAGATCGAGACGTCGTCGTGCTCGAACGCGTAGGCACAGCCGGCCAGATAGACGCGCCAGATGCGGAACTTCTCGTCGTCCACGAGCTTGCGAGCTTCTTCGGCGTTCGCTTCGAAACGCTCGGCCCAGATATCGAGCGTGTGGGCGTAATGCCGGCGCAGGCTTTCGATGTCGAACGCTTCGAGCCCGCCGCGCTGCATCGACTCCAGCACGAGGCTGATGTGCGGCAGTTCGCCGTCCGGGAAGACATAGCGATCGATGAATTCGCCGCCCCCGAGCGCCGTTTCCCCGCTGTCGTAATCGGATGACGTGATGCCGTGGTTCATCGCGATGCCGTCGTCGGCGAGCAGGTCGTGCATTTTCGCGAAATAGCCGGGCAGGTTCTTGCGGCCGACGTGCTCGAACATGCCGACGCTCGTGATCCGATCGAACTGGCCGTCGAGATCGCGGTAGTCCTGCAGGCGGATCTCGATCCGGTCTTCGAGGCCAGCCGCCTTGATGCGTTCCGTCGCGAGATCGAACTGGTTCTGCGAGAGCGTGACGCCGAGACAGCGTGCGCCGAACTGGCTCGCCGCGCGCAGGACGAGCGCGCCCCAGCCGCAGCCGATGTCGAGCAGGCGCTGGCCCGGTTGGAGCTGGATCTTGCGCAGGATGTGATCGATCTTCTTCAACTGCGCCGTGCCAAGGTCCTCGTCGCCGTTCTCGAAGTAGGCGCACGAGTAGACCATGTTCTCGTCGAGCCACAGCTTGTAGAACGCGTTCGACACGTCGTAGTGATACTGGATCGCCTTTTTATCGGACGATTTCGTATGGTTGAAGTAGCGCCGCACGCGGGCCAGTTTGCTCGCGCTCGTCACCGTGCTTCGGGCCAGCGAATAGCCGATGTCGATGATGTCGGACAGCTTGCCCTCGATGTCGATCTTGCCTTTGACGTAAGCCTCGCCGAGGTTGTCGAGGCTCGGTTCGAGCAATAGGGGCAGTGCCGAAGCAGAATTGACCTTCAGCGTGACCTGCGGCGCGGCGAACGTGCCGAAGTCATGCTGCTGGCCGTCCCACAGGACGAGGCGTGCCGGCAGGTTCGTTTGGTTCCGCACTTCTTCCACCCACTGCGTCAGCTTCTTCTCCCAGAACATGCGTCTCTCCGTGTTCGTTGAAATACAAAGCGAAGCAAAAGCGCCGTGGCCGATCGCGCGTGGCGCGCGTCGACTCACGAAGGACTTGCGAAAAAACCTTAAAACCTGCGCCGCGTTCGCGGCCGGCGTTACGGCGAAAGCCGCGTAATACGCCACGCGCCGCTGTCCGCGCGCGTGTAAAGAATCCGGTCGTGCAGGCGCGACGGCCGCCCCTGCCAGAATTCGATCGTTTCGGGCACGAGGCGGTAGCCGCCCCAATGCGGCGGGCGGGGAGGCGTTTCGCCGAAGCGCTCGGCGAACGCGGCTTCGCGCGCTGCGAGTTCGGCGCGGCTCGCGATCTCGCGGCTCTGCGCCGAAGCCCAGGCGCCGATACGCGAGCCGAGCGGGCGCGAGACGAAATATGCGTCGCTCTCCTCACTACTCGTCTTAACGACCGTGCCTTCGATACGCACCTGGCGTTCCAGTTCGATCCAGTAAAAGAGCAGGCTCGCGTGCGCATTGGCGGCGAGGTCCTGCCCCTTGCGGCTTTCGTAATTTGTGAAGAAAACGAAGCCGCGCTCGTCGAAACCCTTGATCAGCACGATGCGGGCCGAAGGGCGGCCGGACGCGTCGACGGTGGCGAGCGTCATCGTATTGGGCTCGGGCAGGCGCGCATCGAGCGCCTGCTTGAACCATGTTTCGAATTGCCGGATCGGGTTCGCCTCGACGCTGGCTTCGTCGAGCGAATCGCGCGCATAGTCCTTGCGCAGTTCTGCAATAGTCGTCATGTTCTTATGCAACTGCTTCAGTCGAATCAGTATAGCCAACGCGGAAATTTCTTGCCGCGAAGGGGCTTTCGGCAAAGCGACACTTGCCGTTCAGGCAAAATACAGTCTTTCGTTGCCCTATCGATTGACTCGCATCATGTCCACCCTTCGCGCCGCGGCGCCGTCCTCCGATCTTACCCCCGGCACTGCGTTTTCGCCGGCAGGCGACGAAACCCATGAGGCCGCCGATCGCGCGCGCCGCTTCGGGGGGATTGCCAGACTCTATGGCGCGCCCGCCCTGGCTGCGTTCGAGCGGGCGCACGTCGCCGTCATCGGCATCGGCGGGGTGGGGTCGTGGGCGGCGGAAGCCCTTGCGCGCAGCGCCGTCGGCACGCTCACGCTGATCGATCTCGACAACGTAGCCGAAAGCAATACGAACCGTCAGGTCCACGCGCTCGACGGCAATTACGGCAAGCCGAAGGTCGATGCGATGGCCGAACGCATCGCGCTGATCGACCGGCAGTGCGACGTGCGTCGCGTGGAGGAATTCGTCGAGCCGGAGAACTTCGCGACGCTGCTCGGCGAGCGGTTCGACTACGTGATCGATGCGATCGACAGCGTCCGGACGAAGACAGCGTTGATTGCCTGGTGCGTCGAGCACGGCCAACCGCTGATCACGGTCGGCGGCGCGGGCGGCCAGCTCGACCCCACGCGTATCCGCATCGACGATCTCGCATTGACGATCCAGGACCCGCTGCTCTCGAAGGTCCGTGCGCAACTGCGCAAACAGCACGGTTTTCCGCGCGGACCGAAAGCCAAATTCAAGGTCAATGCGGTGTATTCGGACGAGCCGCTCATTTACCCGGAAGCGGCCGTCTGCGATATGGACGATGTTGCACAGCATCTGGCGAGCTCGCCCGGACACGCAGGCCCTGTCGGGCTCAACTGCGCCGGCTTCGGCTCGAGCGTCTGCGTGACGGCAAGCTTCGGTTTTGCCGCCGCCGCCCATGTGTTGCGCGCGCTCGCCAAAGCGGCGGGTTGAGGCTCTGGACCGCCGTGCACGAGCGTGAGCATCAGCTCAAGCTCAAGCTCAAGCCAGTCAATTCTCGATCGGGCCCTAGTTCAGCGTTGCACTGAGCTTGCGGCGCCACTCGGCGACGAGTTCCGGCCGGTGCGATGCGAGGTCGAACACGGACAGCATCGTCTTGCGGCCCACGTCGTCGCGGAAGGTCCGGTCGCGCTTCACGATCTCGAGCAGGTGCGTGAGCGCCGGCTCGTACGCGCGGCGTGCAATGAGCGCATTCGCCAGATCGAAGCGCGCCTCCAGGTCGCCCGGGTTTGCGGCCACGGCGGCTTCCAGTGTATCGGTCGGCGGCAGATCGGTGGCGGCGTCGAGTGCGTCGAGGCGGGTCTTCAGCGCGTTGAAGCGTTCGTCGATGCCCTGCGTGACCTTCGGCGAGAGCAGTTCGATTTCCCGCCGCGCCTCGTCGATGCGGTCGTCGTCGAGCAGCAGTTCGAGCAAGTCGAGCCGTGCCTCGTCGAAGCCGGGATCGAGCGCGAGCGCCGCTTGCAGGTGGTCGTAGGCGAGCGGGCGCTGACCTTCTTCGAGCGCATGCAGCGCCGAGGCCCGTTCCGTTTCCGCCGCGTTCGGGGCGAGCCGGTCGAGAAACTCGCGTAGCTTGCCCTCCGGCAGCACGCCGACGAACTGGTCGACGGGACGCCCGTCCGCGAACGCGAGCACGTGCGGAATGCTGCGCACCTGGAAGTGTTGTGCGAGTTCGGGGTTTTCATCGACGTTCACTTTCACGAGCCGCCACTTGCCCGCGTATTCCTGCTCGAGCTTTTCGAGCAACGGACCGAGGGATTTGCAAGGCCCGCACCACGGCGCCCAGAAATCGACGAGAACCGGGACCTGCAGCGACGCATGGATCACGTCTTTTTCGAAAGTGGCCAAAGTGGTGTTCATCGCTTCCTCGTTGGAAAGGGGATCGTCTTGTCGAAGTGGGGGCGGCGCGGCGTATTTCAACGCGCGGCGAGGCTTGCCCGGCGAAGGTCAGGATCTGCGCCGCTCGGGCAAGGGAATCCACTCGGTCTCGCCGTCGATGCTGCCCATCGTCTGGGCAGTCCAGGCGGCCTTCGCCTTCTCGATCTTCTCGCGCGAACTCGCGACGAAATTCCATTCGATGAACCGTTCGCCGGCCAGCTTTGCGCCACCGAGCAGCATTGCGGTCGCGCCGCGGGGGCTGGCAAGCGTGGCCGTTTCGCCGGGCGTGAGGACGGCCATGTGACCGAGCTCGAGCGGTGTGCCGTCGATCGAAAGGTCGCCTTCGACGAGGTAGACGCCGCGCTCTTCGTGTTCGGGTTCAAGCGCGAGCGCCGCGTCCGGCGCGAAACGCGCGGCGGCGTAGAGCGTCGGTGAGAAGGTTTGCACGGGCGAGCGCGCACCGAACGCCGTGCCGGCGATCACGTTGAGCGTTACCCCGTTGCGCTCGACGAACGGCAGCGTGGCGCCGGCATGGTGAGCGAACGACGGTGCGTCGTCCTCGTGCTCGACGGGCAGCGCAACCCAGGTCTGGATGCCGTGCACGGTCGCGCCGCGCCGGCGCTCCTCCTCGGGTGTGCGTTCGGAATGCACGATGCCGCGGCCCGCCGTCATCCAGTTGACGTCGCCGGGCACGATCTTTTGCACCGAGCCGATGCTGTCGCGGTGCAGGATGGCGCCATCGAACAGGTAGGTCACAGTCGCGAGGCCGATGTGCGGGTGCGGACGCACGTCGATGCCGGTGCCCGGCGCATAGACGGCGGGGCCCATGTGATCGAAGAAAATGAACGGGCCCACGAGTCGCGCCGCGAGCGCGGGCAGCACGCGGCGTACGGCCAGGCCGCCGATGTCGCGCTGAAACGGTTTGAGGACGGCTTGGATCGACGCGGACACGGCGCTCTCCTTGATGAGAAACGGACGGGCTCGATAGAGCGGGCCGGGCCATTCTACTGCGCGTAGCGGGCTCGCGCGGAGCTCGCGTCCGACCGACACGCCGGCCCACTGCCGATCAAGCCATTCGATTCTTCGCGAGCGGCGGATTGGCCGCGAAGTAGCGCTTGATGCCCTTGAGGATGGCCGAGGCCATTTCCGTGCGATAGCCGTCGTCGTTCAGGCGCGTCTCTTCGGCGGGATTGCTGATGAATGCCGTCTCGACGAGGATCGACGGGATGTCGGGCGCCTTCAGCACCGCGAAGCTCGCTTGTTCGACCGAGCCCTTGTGCAGCTTGTTGATATCGCCGATTTCCTTCAGCACGAACGAACCGTAGCGCAACGAGTCGCGGATCTGGGCGGTCGTCGACATGTCGAACAGTGCGCGATTGACTGTGTCGTCCGTCGTCTTCACGTTGATGCCGCCGATCAGGTCCGAGGCGTTCTCCTTGCTCGCCATCCAGCGGGCGGCCGCGCTCGACGCGCCGTGTTCCGACAGTGCGAAGAACGCCGAACCGCGCGCATCCGGCGTCGTGCACGCGTCGGCGTGGATCGAGACGAAGAGGTCTGCGCCCACGCGTCGCGCCTTTTGCACGCGTACGTTCAGCGGTACGAAAAAATCGGCGTCGCGCGTCATCATCGAGCGCATGTTCGGCTGGGCATCGATCATCGCACGCAGCTTCTTCGCGATATCGAGTGCGACGTGCTTCTCGTAGGTGCCTGCGCTGCCGATGGCGCCGGGGTCTTCCCCGCCGTGACCCGGATCGATCGCGACCGTCAGCAGGCGCAGCGTGCCCCCTTGCTTCGGGGTGCTGAACGTATATTCATCGTCGCCGGGCAGGCCGTCGCTCGTGTCGCGTCCCGGCTTGCCGTTGTTGCGCGCGAGCGCGGGCGGCGCGGTGGGCTTGCTGCCCCGGCGCGCGGTACCCGTGCCGGCACCCGCCTCGTTCTGTGCGCTCGGGGCGCCTTGGGCGTTCGGCGTGCCCGTTGAATTCTCGGCGTAACGTTGAAAGAACGCATCGCTGTTGTCGGCGGTGGCCGGCGGCGAGGGCGTTGCCGTGGGCCCCCCGAGCGGCGCGGGCGGGCTGCTCGGCACGGCGCCTTCGCTCTGTGCCCGCTCGTTCAGGCGCTTTTCCTTGCGCTCGGTTTGCGCGAGCAGCTCCATCAACGGATCGGGGGCGACGCTCGGATAGAGGTCGAGCACGAGGCGATTGCGGTAAGCGCCGACAGGCGGCAGCGAGAACACCTGCGGTTTGACCGAACCTTTCAAATCGAAGACGAGCCGCACGACGTGCGGCTGAAACTGGCCGACGCGCACCGCGCGGATCTGCGGGTCGTTCGGTGCGATCTTCGAAACGAGGTCGCGCAGCGCCTGATCGAGGTCGATGCCGCTTAAGTCGACAACGAGCCGGTCAGGGCTTTGCAGCAGCGTTTGCGTGCTCGTTAAGGGTTGATCCGATTCGATCGTGACGCGCGTGTAATCGCGTGCGGGCCACACCCGCACGCCAAGCACCGAACTTGCCTGCGCGAGGGTGGGCAGCACGATCGGCGAGGCGAGGCCCAGCAACAGCGTCGAGGCGCCGGCGCGCAACAGCTGCCGGCGGCGCCAGTGATGGCTCGCGGTCGCGGCCGATTCGATCGACTTGAACGGCTTGATCAACATCTTTCGAGACATGCTTTTCCTGATTCGCTGTACGCACGTGCGTGGAGCACGCGGCGCTCGTCGTCGACGGCTTCGAGGGCGAGCACGAGGTCGGGCACGCCGAGCAGGCCGCCGGCTTTTTGCGGCCACTCTACGAGGCAGACCGCGCCCGAGTCGAAGTATTCGCGGAAGCCGGCATCGGCCCATTCGGCCGGATCGGCAAAGCGATAAAGATCGAAGTGATAGACCTCGAGTTCGCCGCCTGCGCGTGCGAGCGCGTAAGGTTCGACGAGTGTATAGGTCGGGCTGCGCACGCGGCCCGTGTGGCCGAGACCGGCGAGCGTCGCGCGCACGAGGGTCGTCTTGCCGGCGCCGAGATCGCCGAGCAGATGCACATGCAAGCCCGTGAACGCCTGCTGCGCGCGGACGTGGTCGAGCGCGGCGGCCAGGCGCCGGCCGAACGCTTCGGTGTCCGTGAGACTGTCGAGTGCGAAGCGGCGCTCGGCGAGCGCCTGTTCGGGCAGCGAAGACGACGGATCGGGCGCGACGGGCAGTCTCGTAAAATAGCGTGATGAATCGATGTCCGAAACACCCCGGGTCCAGCGAGATCGCATCGGGCGATGAGACCGCTTCTGCGCGGCTTGTCGACGAAGCGGCGCTGGCGGCGCTCGCGCAGCGGATCAAGGCATGGGGCCGCGAGTTGGGATTCGGCGCGCTCGGTATCAGCGATACCGACTTGGGCGAAGCCGAAGCGGCGCTTCTCGCCTGGCTCGAGGCCGGGTGCCACGGCGAGATGGATTATATGGCGAAACACGGCGCCAAACGCGCGCGCCCGGCCGAGCTTGTGGCCGGCACGCTACGTGTGATTACCGCGCGCATCGCCTATTTGCCGCCGCAAGTGCTGGCCGATGACGCCGCGGGCGACGCCGGACCGCGCGATTGGCGCGCGCGCGAAATGGCGCGCCTGGAAGAACCGGGCGCCGCTGTCGTGTCGATCTACGCGCGCGGCCGCGACTATCACAAGGTCATGCGTCAGCGGTTGCAGCAGCTGGCCGAGCGCATCTAAGCCGAGATCGGGGCGTTCGGCCACCGCG